>WTIV01000033.1:1341-2927 GCA_011525095.1 Methanobacteriota archaeon | reverse complement strand
GGAGAAGCCGAAGCACTGTTCGCAAAGGGTAGTGCAGGTCGTGCTACATTCATCGCAGAAGACATTCGTGAAGATGGTCGAGAGCGCGAGTACTTCAGATTCGAAGGTGAAGGTGGTCAAGGTGGCCGTGGACGCAGAGAAAAGGCTGCACCAGGTTGCAGACTATTCATCGGTGGACTATCAAGAGATGCAGAGGAAGATGAAGTTCGTGACATGTTCAAGAAACATGGAAAGGTCAAGGACTTCGCACTAATGCGTGATGACGATGGAAACCTTCGCGGCTTCGGATTCATCACTTTCGAATCAAAAGATATGGCAGATGCTGCAATCGCTGCACTAAACGGTCAGAAAATCAAGGGCCGCAGAATTGGTGTAAGAGACGCAGATGCTCCAAGAGATGAGAAGCCAAAGCGTGCACCAAGACCACAAGGAGCTAGACTCTACGTAGGCAACCTTCCGTTCAAAGCAACTGAGGATGACTTGTCAGCCCTGTTCAAAGACCACTGTGACACTGTTCACGTCCAGTGGGCAACAGATAGATCTGGCCGCAAGAAGGCATTCGCATTCGTAACCATCCAGCCTGAATCAAAGGGCGAAGAAGTCGTTGGCAAACTGAACGGCAGTGACTTCATGGGACGCAATATCAAGGTCGATGTCTCTAAACCTCAAAACCGTGACAATAAAGGAAAATCCGGCGGTAAGCCCGGTGGCAAATCTGCTCGTGAATTGCGTGCTCTTGCTGAAGAGGAAGAAGACGCCAAGAAGAAGAAGCGCCGTCCGAGAAAGGAATGAGGTGAGTAAATGAGTGAGTCCGGAGATGCCTCCTGGCTCATCATTGACGGCTACGAGGATGAACCGGCAGCTTTCGGTGTCCCACCATATGTTGGATTTCACATCAGATACATTTGTGGAGTCTTAGAAGAGAAGGGTATCAAATACGAATACTGTCCCATAGATTCGTACAGAATCAATCCTCCATCACTAGAAAACCGACTCGGAGTTGTCATTTTAGCAGGGGCAATTGTCCCAGGTAAATACCTCAGGGGAACTCCAATTTCTCTTCGAGAAACTAAGGAAGTCATCTCTGAAACACCGGGTGATACTCCAATCCTATGTGGAGGATGGGCGATTAGGGGATGGAGACACCAAGGCTGGAGTCCGCTACGAAGAAACCTATTCTTGGCTCTACAAGATACCGATGCAACACTAGATTACTTCCTATCGAATAATGAATGGAAGCACCAGCGAAGAAACGCTGAGCAGTGGACTGCTTGGGCACATGCTGGAGCTCGCTCAAAAGCGGTAACTCACAATCCAGATTTGGATGGACCACTGACTTACGAAGTCGAAGTCTACCAAGGATGTGTTCGCTACAAGCGTGGTTGTAAATTCTGCATCGAACCAAAGAAAGGCGTACCAATTTGGCGTAGTCCGGAGGACATCATTCAGGAAGTATCAATCGCTCACGACATGGGTGTCAAACACGTAAGATTGGGAGGTATGACTGATACTTACACCTACATGGCAGAAGGCGTTGTTGAGATGGAATATCCTCGACCAAATCCAGAGCCAATCGCAAAATTGCT
>WTIV01000033.1:0-1241 GCA_011525095.1 Methanobacteriota archaeon | reverse complement strand
AAGGCGATTTCAAAGAAGAAAGAATTCGATGAGATAGAGGAATGGTTCAAGGCTGCTGGTGTTCAAATTCCACAAGTAGTGGATATCACAAAGATACTGAACTGATCACTCGCCAACCCATGCATAGGTTCGCATTCCCTCTTCGACACCTTCGTCTCCGACATCCACTAGAGCGAACTCGCCTTGTGGTGTAATGATTGACTCTTTGGCCAATCCTTTGTGCAGAGCTTCGTATGTTACACGGTCGATTGCGATTCTACCTTCTAGTCTCTCAAATAGATTCCAGCGGCTTGCGATTTCTCTCCAAGATGGCTGAACTTCAGCCTCGAACACCTTGGCCTTAGCACCAGAGCCGTAACCACACAATCCGAATGTCACATTGTCCAAGTTAGCATTCTCTTCGTAGTCTGCCTCAAAGGTGGACATTAGTGCTAGGAAGATGGAACCGGTGTATTGGTTACCAATCAGAGAAGATGCTCTTTGACCCTTCTCGATTCTGTCTTCAACGAATTGCTTGAAGGATTCAGTCTTGGATACAGAGCGGCGATAACCGTCCATCGCTCTCTCCCACTCTTCTGTGGTCTCAAAGTCGCTTTCTTCCGGCATTTCCCCGATTTCTTCCTCGACCTGCTTCCAAGAATCCAGGTGTTGTCTGTCGTGTCTAAACACGTCAGGGAACATTCTCTTTGCTTGGAATGCATATGGAAGGTGCATGATGATTCTAGCCCATTGCTCGGTTAGGATTTCATCCATGTCAGGATCAAACCTTCCTTGGGAGACAGCTTTCTCTGTGAAGTGAGTGAAGGCCTGCTTTACCGCTTCACGATAACAACGGTTTGAGAATTGACCGTCGAAAACCGGTTCATCACGGTGTACCTTGACGTTCTCTTCACCGTGTGCAAAGATACCCAAGCGGCGGACTGTTGATTCTGGCAAGTGTTTGATCATGGCTTCTGCCATTCCTTCCTTGATTGTAGCACCCGCTTCAGCAGCGAGTTGTAACACGTGATTGATTACGCTTTGAATTGAAACTTCTCTTCTTGGCTTGAAGAAGTCGTGAACAGGTGTTGTTGAGACACCCCATCGGTCTGGGACTACGATTAGGCGAGGATTGTGGCGAACTAGGAGAGCTCCTCCTCCTGCTCCTTGTGTATACTCGCCAGAGGATTCCAGATCGTACTTTGCATTGTCAGAGAAAACAACAATTCCCATGCGGTCTTCTTCTTCTCCGCCTCTTGCAA
>WTIV01000006.1:6057-12040 GCA_011525095.1 Methanobacteriota archaeon | reverse complement strand
GCACTATCTTTATATCCTAGTGCCCTCACTAAACAACTCGGAGTTGAGAAGTATGGCGTATGACGACGAAGCATGGACAAAAGCACGAACAAAGAACAATGCACAAAGAGACAATGTTGCCCGTAAGGGATTGGGTTCAATCAGGCCGCAGCGAAGAGTTGTTGATGGTCATACCAAGCCTTGCGTAGAATGTGGAGTTCTAGACTGGTCAGTTGATAACAGCAGAGGCGAGATTTCTTGCGGTGGTTGTGGATTAGTTGTAGAGGAAAATGTCATCGATCCAGGAATCGATTGGACCAACCACGACAACACTACCGACCGTTCTAGAATTGGTGCTCCTGCGACTCATACTCTTGCTGATAAAGGACTGAACACAAGTATTGCCAGTTCAGATTTGACTTCTGGAGCAGCTAGTCGTCACGGTATGTCTGCCAAAGCACGCCGTGATTGGAGACGCCGCAGAGTCATGGACGAGCGTTCCAAAACCCGCGCAAGCCGTGCTCGTAATCTAGTAAAGGCCAATCAAATGGTCAGAGACAAATCTGGTCTACCGAAATCAATGCAAGAAGAAGTATGCCGATTGTACAAGCTCTTGTCTCATCAAGGATTCGTTACAGGTCGCTCCATCGCTGGAGTTACCGCCGCTTGTACGTATTTGGTTGCTAGAAAAGAAGGCGTGCCTAGACAAATCGCAGAGATTTGTGAAACATTCCAGGTCGATGAAAAGGAATTGTCAAGGATGATACGACACATCTCAAGAAAGTTCAACATGCACAAGATTTCGTGTCCATCTGACTATTTTGGAAGATTCATCAGTGACCTAAAGCTTCCACCAAAGACCTCTTTGGAAGTTGACGCTCTATGGGAGGCAATGAAGCCTCACGTTGATATTTGGCAGGGCAAGAAACCGATGGGCGTTGCTGCAGCAATTATCTACAAGGCGGCTACTAAAGCCGGACACAAGAGAACTCAAGCAGATATATGCAAAGTAGCCAACGTATCAGAGGTTACACTGCGTCAAATCAATCGTGCGATTGAGAATCTGTTCTCTATGCTAGATAGCAATCTCTGAATTGAAGATATATTCATTTGATTGATTAATGCAGGGTGTAAACATGAGCCGTGACACTAACCGCGTACAGCGCAAGGTCAGGATTCCTTCCAGTAAGCGTAAGAAGTCTGGAGCAAAGAAAGAAAAGAAACCCGGAGAAATCCCGTGTGGTATTTCTAGTTGCAGTAACTTCGCTGACAAGCACCTAGGTGGGCGATCGCTAAGCCAAGAGAATGCGATTGACACCTGGGGAGAAGGTGCCTTCACGGTTAGGAAAAACCGAGTTAGAGTCTGCAAGTCCTGTTACAAGGCTTGGAAGAAAGACAACAAAGATGAATCAAACTCACATTACTGATTCACTTTCACTTTCAGTTCCGGTGTGTACAGAATGAATGTACACCCCCGGCTATCAATTCAGATGTCATGAGACAAATGAGAACCGTAATCCGCTCGATGCTAACCGCTGACGGCGTGGTTGTAGCAATGGATGATGCCGCAATAGTTTGGAAGCCCCGAGATGGTAAACAAAGGCGAGTTAGATTGGAAGCCCGAGCCAGCGTCTTGTTAGGATTGGTAGGTCCGCTAGGAGTTGTGGATAAAATCGTAGTTGGCGACGTATATGGTGGAATAAATTTCATCTCACTATCCACAATGGAAGTTATTGACAGGTACGTTGTTGGAACTTCCAAGGTGCGATCTCTATGTGCTTCATCAATCAGCGGCGAAAGCATCTTGGTGGGATGTGAAAATGGTGGAGTTTTCATGGTTGGAGCTAATGTACCGAACAGAGTTCTGAATTTGTTTGATTTAGACGGACCTGCATCAGCATTGAAAATCATAGGACAAGACCTACACATACAACAAGGCTGGGAAAAGAAAATTGTTGCTTGGGATGGCCAGAAATCACTTCTTGTCGCCTAATTTTTCCTTTTCAAGTAAAGGCCAGGGTGGCTCTGAAGTAAGGAAATATGCCGTACGAGCAGGTCTTGGCCAACTCCTTGGTGCACTCCCGTCATTATCCAAACACTCCTCATAGAATGTTAGGTGTTGATTTAGGACCTCTGAAATTCTGTCATATCCCTTGATTGTTGGACCTCTCGCAGGAACTATACTCCTAGGAGATAGGTCGATTATTGTCTCTAGTGAGGATACTAAATCAGGCAAACTTCCACCCGGCATATCCCATCTTGAAGGGCTATCTGCACGGGGTAAAACCGGTCCCGAAACTAAAACTCCTCGTTCTTTCTCGAAGTAACCCATTCCATCACTACAATGGCCAGGTAGTGATATTGCTACAAGTTCACCATCGCCGAGGTCAAATGAATCCCCTTGGGATATTGGCTCACATTCAGTACTTGGCATATCAGAATCGTACCTATTTGCCCACGTTGAATAAAAATCACCTGTTTGCAAAACCGAAATTGCATCTTGGTGAATATGTATTGGCACCTTTCCATTATGTTCGGAAATATGCTTGGCACCTCCTGCAAACGGGTATCTTCTACAAGTAAGGAGGATTCTATCAAGAGTCTGAGTGGCATCTTCAGATTTATTCAGATGCCCCGAGATTCTCTCTACTTGCAACATCTGATACCACGTTGTACCCGCATCGACAAGTATGTTGGAATCACTACCGGAAAACACTACGCAATTTGCGTCGTGATGGATTCCCGGTAGTCTAATGATTCTCATCAGACAGGGCGAAGCGTCCTCAGTGCTTCAAACAGTGGGTAATTTTCTCACGGTTTGGGTTAAATATAGGGAGTGGGTCGGCGAAATATGGCTCGATTCCCTGAAGCAGAAGCACGCTTGCTTCATGTCAAGATTTGCATGAAGTGCAACGCTCGCAACGCAACGCGTGCAAAATCTTGCCGCAAGTGCAGTTACAAGGGCCTACGTCCAAAGAACGTAGAGCGAAAGGGTGCATGATCATAAGCCCAATAATGGCATGATAAATACCATCGGCCCGCCTACCATAGTTAGTGGAATAATAGCTGGCCATAGGAATACTAGTAATGGGTACTTCTTAGTAATCCAGACTTGGCTAACTCCATTTTCCTTCAATAGGTCAATATCTGATTGAAGCTTTTCTTTAGTTGGAGTTTTTCTCGGCGCCCGTGTGCTGTGGACAATCTTCTTCTCACCACTAGGCATTTCCGCGATTGATGTCAATAGCCAAACGTGATTATTCATCACTTCATCAACATTCATTCTTTGGGCATGCCATATCAACTTAAGATTCGTATTGCCTTCCTTCAGGTTCTTGAAAACCATGATTAGAGGTAGGAAAAGGAAAGACAAGCCTCCCCATACCAGTAATGCGATAGCGGGTGGCATAGCGATTACAGAATTCTCCATCGCTTCTGGGAACTGAATTGGGATGCTAGTCCATGAGGGCACCAATATTGCTACCCACATTAGCCCCTTGCAATCAGCACCGCCGTGAATTAGGCGCATTCTCCAAGCCATATCTACGAGGAATATTGGAATGAAAACAGCGAAAGTTGACCACCACAGTATTGCTTCTTCACTTCCGTCTCCAGAAATAATCCCTAGAATCGATTCATCAGTATGCAATAACAATCCTTGAACAACACCAGAAATTCCGATTACATACCAAAAGCTGACCAATATGTCCAATGTGTTCCCGGTCTTGATGTCATTTAGCGAAGGTCTACCAATAACAGCAATTGAGGCATATGCAACCATGCCTGCAGCGGTTGCGAAGACGTACCATTCAGCTTCTGAATTTAGTAAATCTAAGACCCAAAGAAAAATTGCAGGTTTCGACCAGGTTATCCAAAATTGGTTTGGAACTCTACGCTCTTTATGGTCCAGCCAAGCAGCGATTCCTAAAGCCCAAAACAACACACCCAATCGAGTCCAAGATATCACCTCCGCCGAATCCATGTTTGACGGATGGCGGCAATCACCTTAAAGGAGACACTCATGACCGAAGCGTGCGCAGGTCTTTGTGCAGGTGTGAACTATGTCCGATATCGAAACTAAGTTGGGGCAAATCGCCACTGTGATTAACCAGATAGACGATCCTAAAGTTCCTAGAAATATCCGCAAAGGTGCAAAGGAAGCTTGTGAACAGTGGTTGCTCAATAAAGCGAAGGAAATGGATATCAGAATTGCAATTACTCAGGCTAAACTTGAGGAATTATACGAGGATCCAAACATCCCTCCTGAGTTTGGCACCCTTATTCTAATGATTAACACCGAACTCGAAAAGATACTCAGAGAAACTCTCTGATTATTCTTCTTCAGATTCTTCTTCCAAGACTAGAACCAAATCTTCGAGTCTGGATTTAGTAGGCTTAGTCACCTTTCCTTTGGATATCAATTCTCCAAGGTCACTGAAGTCTGGTCTCTCCGCAATAGCGCTGAGGATGAACTCAACTTCATCAGGTCGCGCCTTCCCGCGCTTTAGGATAGTTTGTGCGGCAGACCTGGCAGAAATTCGTGATACCTCCTCATCTGATACTCCAAGAGACTTTTGTAACTTTGAGAGTTTGTGATACTCGCCAGAAGATAAGTTTCCATCTTTCAAAGCATCTTGCCATGCTTCTTCCAATGTTGGAGCTCTTTCAGATAGCATGATTGCAATCGGTCGTGTTTCCTCAATATTCTCTAGTACAATTTTCACGATAGCGAACATAGGAATCGCTAGAATCATTCCAAGAATCCCCCAAAGCCAGAATGAGAATGCAGTAATTAGCAGCAATACTACAGGCGATAGGTCTAGAGCCCTACCTGCCCATTTTGTCTCAATGTAATTCCCCCATACTTGCTGATTAACCAGCAGTAGGATTGTCAGTGTCAATAAACCAGTTGGTGTAAGCAAAATTAGTCCCAAAATTAGTGGTGGGATTGTAGCGATTAATGAACCAATATAAGGCACATAATTCAGAATGAATGTCATAACAGCCCATACAAACCACAAGTCTATTCCGTATATTGCCATTATTATTCCAGCAATTACTGCGCTTCCTATTCCACAACCAGTTTTTACGATGAAATATGTATTGATACCCTCTTCTATTTGGGTTTGAATTATCGCAACACGTTCGCTTGCACCATCCGGCCATGCTCTTTCTATCCTACCAGGGAGTAGATGTGCTTCGAATATGATGAAAATTAGGAAGAATAGAACCGTGATGCTCGTTGTCACAAATGTTCCCACCTCTGCAACTACGGCAGTTATCAAGTCGGTAGCAGAACCTCCTGAGCCTATGCCGAGGCTTTCCAAATCACCTCCAACAGTTCCAGTGTCTTCCTGTATGGATTCTTTAATTGCAGGACCTACTATTGGGGCGTTTTTCAGGGCCTTCCACTTTTTGTTCAACTTTTCATTATACTCCTCTTGACGGTCTTCATCATCTATGAGATCCGATGCCTGAGTCCATGCAAAGAAGGCTGTTGAAATTAGAATTAGAATGAACAGTAGCAGTGTGGTTAGATATGATAGAAGAACTGGAAAATTATTTTTCGATAGCCAATCTGCTCCCGGCTTCAAAACAAAGTAAATTCCCATAGCGATGAAGAATGGCTTGAGAACTGTCTCAAGGTAGATCATTGATAGAACAAAAACTGTCATTAAGATCGCAGCGTGCGATGCTGTAGCAATTCTACGGTGAAATGAATGGCTATCAACAAGGCTGGCATTCTCTCCCATGTTGTGCCACAGAAATATCCAATACTTGAGTTATCACCCAAAAAACACATCTTGGGCGGGTTTAGATTTAGACAAGTCAGTGTTTCATGAAATCTGTCCAGTAGGTGAGATTTCAGGAGTTAGTCTGTCAATGACTGCAGATAATCTCTCAACCAGGCTGGTCTTCATATCGCCAACTAGAAGTGCATGCTCCATTACTTCATCGAGAGTGTCTACTGGAATAACTTCGATTTTCTCCCATTGTTGGTCTA
>WTIV01000006.1:0-5957 GCA_011525095.1 Methanobacteriota archaeon | reverse complement strand
TGGATGTGTATGTCGTAGTCGCCAACATCTTTTCCAGTTAGTTTCTTGATTACAGCGCTTACATTTGTGACGCTTTCTTTAGCCAGGTCAGACAACCCACCAGTTGCTAGAACTTTACCGCCTCCGCCAAGTGATGGGGTAACCAGTGCTTCGACAGGTAGCATGATTCCACTGTAGTCGGAAAGTCCGGAATCGGCACCAAGTACAGCAAGGCCGTTGACTCTTCCAATGCGGTTTCCAGAGTTGACTATTAGTGAGTATTCTTGTCTGCGCTCAATCATTCTGTCAGCGACTTGCTGCTCTAATGGCTTGGCAATATTTCTAGCAGCGAGTACGTGTCTAGATGTTGTGTATTCTGAGCCTTCCTCTGTTGCTAAGTCACCAGCAATTCTGACTAATCCACCCAATTCACGCAGCCTCAATGAGAGTTTACCACGACGTCCAGCTCTTCTCTGTGCTTCTCTAAGGATTACAGAAACACCAGTTCTGTCGAAGTGTGGAATCTCTCTTGAGGTGCCCAAGTCTCTTCGTACTTCTTGGGCGATGAATCTAATCAAACGCCTTCTGTTTGCAGTTGTGTCAGGCATGTGGGAGTTGACGTATACTTCGTAGCCATATCCACGGATACGACTTCGAAGCGCAGGGTGCATTCCCTGTATAGCATCTAAGTTACCAGCAGCGATTAGAACGAAGTCACAAGGTACTGCTTCTGTCTTGGTTAGGGCACCGCTGGACCTTTCGGAGCGTCCTGAGATTGGGAAAGCTCTCTCCTGCATTGCAGTTAGGAGTGCTTGTTGCTCTTCTAGTCTCAGCAGGTTGATTTCATCGATGTATAGGACTCCCCCATGAGCTCTGTGAATTGCACCGGGTTCAACTCTTTCATGGGCAGGTGTTTCCATTCCACCACTTTGGAATGGGTCGTGTCTCACATCACCTAGTAAACTTCCAGATAGCGTTCCAGTTGCGTCAACAAATGGTGGTGGGTCTTGGCCTTGGTGTTTTACAAGCACCTTGGGAATGCGTGCTTCGTCTGCGCCACCCATTCTAGATCTAAGGAACATATATCCAAACATTAGCAGAAGCATACCGAATAGTAGAGTCAAGATATCTCCGCTTTGGATTGCGACTACTGCCAAGAGGAATGCGATTGCTACGAATCCGATCATTAGCATTTTCTGACTCTTTTCTCTTTGAATTCTAACTGCCTCTTTCTGGCTCTTGACAATCCTGTCTCCCCTGCCAGCAGGAACTGTTCGAACTCTTGGCTCATTCTCATCGTCATCATTTGGATAACAGAGGATGTCCTCGAGTTTATCCTGAGGTAGCAGTTCTGTCATTGACCTAGCAAGCATTGATTTCCCAGTTCCTGGGTCGCCGATCATCATCATGTGTCTGCGTTGTTCAGCTGCTTTACGAATAACTACCGAGCCTGCCTCCTGTCCAATGACTTGGTCGACCAATCTTTCTGGGATTGGTACGTCTTCTGTGGTCTTGAAATCAATACTTCTAACCCACTCGTCTATTGGTGTGTCGTTTAACTCGATGTTCTCTGATGGTTCTGGGCTCCAAACTGTAACCATTACTTCCTCTTCTTCAGAGACTGAATCTGCCTCATCTGAAGCGGCAGTTTCGGAAACTTCCTCTTCGGTCACAATATACCCTCACACACAGTCCATTTTAGGCGTTTGGCAAACACCGTAGGGGTTTGCTCGCTCAATTTTGCAGTATTCACTGCTGGTATTGGTGGCCGTAATACGCCCACTGCTCCATTGTCCAGCCTGCAGGAAGTCCGCCTTCTGGTAGTGGAGGTGCTCCTGGAGGAACTTGCTGTGCTACAGCAGGAGCCGGAGCCGCAACTGGTTGCTGGAATATCTCTTGAGCTCCACCGTACATGGAGTTAGCAACTGCGTCATTTGCTGGAAGTTGGTTTGCCCAATCTACAACCTGAACTTCGTTGCCACCGTTGCCACCACGCATGAACATTAGTCCTGCTAGAAGTGCTGCGATTACTACTCCGATAACGATTAGAACAACTGTTAGGTCTAGACCGGATTCGCTAGAATCGTCAGTTGTTTGGCTAGATGCTTGTTCTTCACATGTAGTGAATTCACATGCCTCAGCCTTGTCTGCTTCTAGACTGTCAAGTTGAGTAACTGCAGTTTCATATTCGGTGCTTCCTTCTTCCATCCCTTCAATTTCAGATTTCAGAGTATCGATTTGTGCATCGAGTTCCTTAATCAGCTCAATGACTTCTTCTTCTGTCATTGAGTCAGGTCCCGGTGCGTAATCTGTAGCAGTCCACTTAGTAGGACCCTTGAATTCAAATTTCTCTCCGTTTGATGCTTGAGCAACCACAGTCTTTAGGGCAAGGTAATGGAATTGGCCCATTCCTGTATCGTCGATTTGTCCGTTGACAGGGTCAAAGGTCCATCCAACACTCTTCATTGTGATGTCGTGTTCGAAAACCTCGTTGTACATGCAATAATCTGGGTTACACATTTGCCAAGTCGAAGAGAAGGATGTGATTGTTACATCGTCCTTATTCAAGAACAATGTGACTTCTGGTACTTCTCCAACGTAGATGTCCCTGACACTTACAGAGACATCTGCATCAGGTCCTTCTCCAACTAGAAGAGGTAGGCTATCGTAAACGTCTACAACTAGCGTGTAGATGTTAGAGTCGTATCTATCCTCTGTTTGGATTGTTACAGTTTGTAGGCCCGCTGTTTCCCAAATTAGAGTCAATGTGTTGTCGAGGAAACTAACTCTTGCAGCACCAGGTACTGGGTTGGATGCAGTGACAGTAACTTCGTTGATGTTGCCATCGACATCTGTCAAGATCTCGTTTAGGAAGATGACCTTCTGTGTGTTGACCTTCAGTCTCATGTTCTCAAATTCTGAGAGGTCTAGTCTTGGAGCATCGTTGATAGGCGTGATTGCAATAGTGATTAGTTGGTCAGAGTATTGCTCACCGTCGCTCGCTCTAATTGTGATTGTTGTCTCACCATTGATGTCTTCATCACTTGTTGCATAGTTCAAAGTGAACCCGTTTAGGGTGATGTCCAAGAGATCTGGGTTTGTGTTATCCACGATTGCAAGCATCAAATCTTCTGCCGCTGCAACGTTTCCATTTTCGTCGGTATCCGACAAGTATGGGAGAAGATAAGTGGAAGCAGAAGATGCTTCATCCACATATTGCTTCTCTACACCAGCCCAACGTGGCTGACCATTTTCGATGACGTTGAACAGAAGAGTTCCGAATGCGGTGTCTGTTCCGTCGTTGACTGCAATTTCGATACCGGATGCAGTCGGCTGACCGGAAACAAATCTAATGCTCTCGAAGTAGACTTCAATCTCCTCAGTTGCAGGGTGCCATGCAACGAAGTTAGGACTGTTGCTGGTGATTACTAACTGGTCAAGATCGGTTTCAGCATCGTTGATGTTGTTGATGATTGAAACCTTGGTCGAAGTCTGAACCTTGACTGTTGGTACTGGCTCTGCAGTTATTACTGGCATTGCGTTCTTGAGTGTAAACCCTCTTTCTGTTACCTGCCAGTCACTAGTTTGCATTCTTGAATCGATTGCTCTGACACGGATGTCATAGTCTCCCGCACCCATGTTCATGCTTGGCTTTACCAGATACTGGCGGTGTTCATTGGATGTTCCTTCTTGGAAGACTTCATCTCCGCCAACAATCATGTCGCCCCCAATCCACTGGTCCATTCCTGTCGGTGATACTTCCAAATCGAATGTAATGAATGATGTGTTAGTATCGACACCATCGTTGAAAGAGGCTTTTGCTTCAATTAGGAAGTTATCTCCCCTCTCGATTTGGTTGTTGCCAATAACTTGTGCTTTACGCGCTATTGGAACTAGGTCGTGGGGAACTACTTCGGTACCTTCGTTATTGGAACCAGACTTGTCAGCTACCAGGTTGGAGAGTTCTACTCCGAATGTTGTTTGGTATGCTGAGGATGGTAGGCTTGTAGTGTCAATCTGTCCAGTAAAAGTCTGTGTTGCTCCAGCAGAAGCGAAGTTGCCTAGAGTTTGAGTTGAGCCAACATAGGTCTTGACGTTGTTTGCCTTGTAGAAGAATCTGACATCTCCTCCGTCGGTGTAAGCGTCTACTCCATTGTTTACGACGGTTGCTTCAACATTCAACACGTCTCCGTTGATGTAACCGCTTGGTGCGCTAGGGTTAGTAGCAGTGAATGACTGAACTCCAACATCGATGGTTGGTGCCATGTTTGAATCAGCTGCGGATACAACATTGCGGTGAGTTGTGTGGTCTCCATCAAGTAGTGCTGCAACAGTCAAAAAGTTGTCAACAGCTGTATGACCGCCACCAGCTCGTACTGTTGAGATAGGAACAGACCAAGACTTTGTCACTGAACTACCAGAAGTCAATGTTACAGATTCGAATCCGTTGTTGTTACCGTTTAGCAACCATTTCTTCCAAACGTGGTGTGGGTTTGGTGAACCACCGCTGTAAGTTTCAGGGGACGTCTCTTCAGTTACTGCTGCGTAAATGTAGACAGTCTTGGAACCAGATCCCATGTAAGATGCTGTGATGTCGATGTCCATGTTGTTTCCATTTTGTGATTGGATTACGCTAACTGAGTAATCGTTAGGGTTGTTCATATTGCCGCCGTTCTGGTAGAAACTGTCGTAAGATTGGCCACCGACAGTGTAGTAAGTACCGCTAGATGCATCTCCAAAGACTACTGTTGGGTAACCAGATGGATTGATGTGTTGTCTGCGGTTGATTGGTGAGTCAGCAGGCCATCCTGTTGATGCTGATTCCCAGAAGGAAATGTAAGTGAAATCCTCAGATTGAGTTCCTCCTCCTCCGTTTGTACCGTATAGGTTGTCAAGGTTGGTTGAGGATGTCTTACAAGGGCCACACCAGTATGCACCTACGTATTCAGCGAATACTGGGTGTCCTGGGCTATTTGCCTGGAATTCTGTAGGGTCTTCCTTTAATTCAGTGGTTGTGTTTTGGTTCTCTGCAATGAGTCCTCCAAATGATGCAAGGATGCTAATTAACATCAATCCAACAATGGAATAGGCAGTCTTACGTGTGGCCGACATAAGAGTGGTTCGAAAAACATGGTATTTGAACATGTGCTATAAATGTCGACACCCCCTACGGGGGTATGACAGTTTTTTGATGCGAATCTTTCTTCAAACATTCCCCCTCGCACGAGCATGGCAGACTATTCGGTCCTGATGGAAAATGAAGGTCGAATCCACGTGGTAGAAGTTCTAGACGAGATGGTCAAGCACAAGGGCTTGGGTGTGATCAACACCGCAACACTGCTTGAAGGAACAAGTGTGGGTGACGAGGTTCTAGTAGGCCAAAAATATCTAACAATAATGCCGCCAAGATTGCAAGAGTTAATTTCTGGAATGGCAAGAAGAGCGCAAACAATTTCTTCGAAAGACGCGGGGTTCATAATCACTAAATTGGGTATTGGCCCTGGTGACACAGTACTGGAGGCAGGTTTGGGTTCGGGAGGTTTATCTCTTCACTTAGCCAAGGTAATGGGTAATTCCGGTCATTTGGTTACCGCTGAACCTAGGGAGGAGCATGCTAGTGTTGGATTACTGAATCTTAGCAGAGCAAGTGAATGCTTTGAAGAATTCCCAAGCCATACTCACTTGGAAGGCTTGGTAGAAAATGTTGTACCTGATATGGAATTTGACTGCGTAATTCTTGACATGCCTTCACACAAATCAGCAATTGAAGCGTGCATGCCTAAGATGAAATTTGGAGCAAGGATAGCATGTTATGCTCCCACTACCTCTCAGTTGGAGCTATGCTGGAAAACATGTGAAGGTGCAGGCTTGACTGTTGAATGGGCTGGGGAGTTGATGGAGCGCCAGTGGGGCGTAACTTCGAAAGGAGGAATGCGTCCAGTAAACGGTCCATTCGGACACACAGCTTTCTTGCTATT
>WTIV01000075.1 GCA_011525095.1 Methanobacteriota archaeon | reverse complement strand
GAATCAGACAAGCGCTGGGCTTTTTGGGCTTTAGCATGCGCATTTTTGGTAGATTTCTTGGGTTATGCATTCATCGTTCCAATCCTACCTTCATGGAAACAAGAGTTCGCTCTTTCCAATACTGAAGCAACAGCGTTGGTATCACTTTGGGCTGTTCCATTATTTTTGCTGGGTCCAAAAACCGGTCGACTAACCGACCGTTTGGGAGCGGGTAGAACCATTCTTGTCTCTCTGTTTTGCTTGACGGGTGCTTCTTTGATGTATCTGGTCGCAATGAGGATTACAATCGTTGACGGTTTCATCGTCCTAGCGGTTGCGAGACTGATACACGGTCTATCTGGTGCAGCGATTCTAACCGCTGGATTCGCCGCAGCAAGTGATATTTGGCCGACTAATTTTGGAGAAATATCTGGCAAGTTGATTGCGATGGCAACCATTGGTGGTCTGCTTGGCCCAGTAATCGGTGGTGTTGCATACACTTTAGGTCCGGAATACGCTTTCATTGGATTAGCAATCATCACAGCAGCAATAATTCCGGTGGTGTATGTTACAACAAAGGAGTTAGGCTATGGTAGTGAACCGGCTCAGGGATCAGTACCGCTCAGGGTTTTCATTCAGAACCCTGTTTTATTCAGAATAGGACTTCTGGTTACGATGACAACCTTAGCGACTGGAGCTCTTGAGGCAGGAATCCCACTGTTCTTGGAAGACAACCTTGGGCTGAATGCCGCTTGGATTGGCGCAGTTCTCCTTGTCATGGTTGTAGCACAGGGAATTGGCGGATGGATGTGGGGTGCTTTAGTTGACAAAAATGGACCTGTACGTTACATGGTTTTTGGATGGTATATCGTTACTTTCGCAATGCTTGCCGCAGGTTATGTTGCATATTCGATAAGCGACGCAATCCTCGCAGCATATTGTATCATTGTTATTCTTGGAATCTTCCAGTTTGCAATTGCAGCAGCACAAGTGCCCATGCTGCCTATGGTTGACACTGCAACTTCCCAGGTCTATGGCAAAGGCGGAGCAGGTCTAGCATTCGGTGCGTTTGGTACTGCATGGGCTGCAGGCACGATAATTGGACCAATGGTCATTGGTCCAGTCTTTGACTACACAGGCTCATGGGGAATTACTCTAGGAATTCTAGCAATTCCAATGTTCTGTGGTCTTCTAATCACCTTAACCAACAAAGAGATGTTAGCAGAATGTTATGATTCCGAGATGAAAAAGCGTTTGGAATCGGAATAGATTTCAATGGCATGGCTGATAAAAGACGTCCTTCTCGGCGTGTTGGGATGAACCATGACCCAAGGACAGTTACCGCCGATTCGTGGTTTGCAATGGAGGCCAGATTCGCCTCTTCAATTCCTCAATTCTCTTCCAGCGGATGCTGCAAAGAGTGAACTTCTACGGTTCACTGCTGAAAGGCATGATGGCCACTTGCAACTAGTTGGAGCTGTTTGGGACTTCGTTCACAGGGAAGAGACCTCATTCGATGGTGAACAGTGGCATGAATTTTCAAATCGGTTTACAGATGCTCTCAAGCAGGGTCTAAGTGGCCGCATGAAGCTCAATGGGCTAACCGAGGGAGAAGTAATCCCAAGAAGAGATTCTGAACTTCACCTTGAAAGAAGAGGTGAAAGATTCCTAATCGACATCACACTTTGCCTGAGAAGACTAGCCCACTACATGTCGGTATCAAACGACATGCGCATGGAGTGGCAGAGGATGATGACGAGAACAAGAAACCTCGACAGTCATCTTAAGGAAATATTCACTGTTGGAATGGATACTCCCGATGGAGGAAAATTTGGAGGCAAAGGATTCCGCTCTACCTGGCAAGAGGCTTGTGTTGCAGTCGCAACTGCACTGAAGAGATACCCCGAAAACGAACCAGGTTCACCTTACGAGGGTGATTTTGTTGCACCGATGATTAGAGACATTGGCTTGTGTATGGCTATGGGCGATACGCCGGCGGACTTGATGACGGCACAAATGGGCAAAATCGACTCTGTGATGAATGGAGGAATAGAGGGAGCAGGCGGTAGAGACCTTCACGTTGGATGTTTCCATAGAGGAGTTTTACCGCCAACAGCTCCGCTGCCGATCGCTAGTGTGACAATGACCGGTATGGCTTTGTCTTCATGGAAAAAAGGACAAGACAGATTCCACGTCGCTTGTATCGGTGAAGGTTCTTCCTCCTCAGGAGAATGGTGGGAAGCACTCAATTTGGCAGCCACCAGAGGACTGCCAATCTCTTACATTCTTCAGAATAATCAGATAGCACTAGACACGCCTCCTGTGAACCAATCTAACGTAGAGTTATGGGCTGATAAGGCGGTTGCAATGGGAATGCCGTCATGGACAATTGATGGCTCAGACCCAGCATCTTGGCATTCATCTGTTGCTTGCGCAAGAGAATTTTCGCTTTCTGGCGGTGGACCAACCCTAATTCATGTCGAGACAATGAGGGGTTGTGGACACGCTCATCATCACGATGACCTCTACCTTGGTGCGCCTTCTGGAACCCCGCCGGGTTATGTAGACAGAGAGCTCCTAACTTATTGGGAAAATAAAGATCCAATCCCGACCCACAGAAACTTGCTGCTATCTCTTGGAATTAGCGAAGAAGAATTGAAGCAAATGGAAGAAGAAGAATCTGAGTTACTAGATGCTGCAAGAAAGCATGTCGAAGAAATGGATTGGGCAGACCCAACAACCGTGACAAAGGGGATCACGTCATTACATGATGCGGATACTCACGAGGACCATCTCATCCGATTATCAGGTTCTACAATACTCGATGAACACCAAGCAGTACTTGATGTAGGCGAATGCTTACTTGAGTATGCTGAAAGTGGCGGATGGACATATTCTAGAGCAATTCAACAGGCAATGTGTGATATTGCAGAACAATATGGAGACTCTACAATATTCATGGGAGAGGATATGGAAG
>WTIV01000217.1 GCA_011525095.1 Methanobacteriota archaeon | reverse complement strand
TAGCAAAGATGTTTTGCCAGAATCTCCATGGTAAATTATCAGATGCGCATCCACGTCTGTTACTATCTCCACTAGACTGATCTCTGATAGATTGAATGTTTGTGGCCATGAATTAGCTATCATAACCGCATTGGTTTGGGGAACCGCTTCTTGTCCTGAATCGCTGAGAGTATGCCATTGAACGAGGATGTCATCGTCTGCAAAGACTTCGATAGTAGTTTCTCCCGATGGTAGAGGAATTGCCCAATGCTGCCCCTTACCATTTGCGGGATTTGCCTTGGAAGGTGGTATCAGTGCAACACCAGAATCCCCTTTTATCTGTAAGCCAACTAAATCATGGCTTGATTTGATTTGGTTGTTTGAATTCAAACTCATGACTTCTCCTATCGAAAGAGAGTGGTCTATCCCAGCGTGTTCAATTTGTACAGGGCCAAGCGGTATTGTCAAACCGTGTTTGGGCGTTACTAGCACTGTATCGGTTTGATTATTTGGTGTAAAAATGAATGGCCTATCTGGACCTAGTCTCATGTCTTCATAGCAAATCGCTTGTACGTTGCTTTCAGCATGCCTTACGTCGATATTTCTATCCAAGTCTAAAGCGCCTTGGATTCTGAAAGTATCACCTTCATACCAAGATGCAGAATACCACATACCTCCTCTGAATCTATCCCATCTTAGTTCCCCATCGACCGGAATAAGTTCGACTTGACTTGAGTCGCCAGGTAACCCAGATTCAGACAACAATGTGACTTCGTGTGCCATTATTTCCATTTGGGCTTGCATGTCATTTCTCTTGAGAGAGCCCTCTAATTCTTGTATCACTGGCATCAATGAAAGTAACATGATCCCAATGATTGAAATTACTCCACCAAAGAGTAGAACCGTGGCCACAGCAGCGCTTACTGCTTCCTCGTCTCTGCGGAGGTTATTGCGAATCATCTGCTTACCTCCACCAATTGTAATTCGATTTCAAGGTCGATGACAGAATTGCCGTGGTCTATAGTAAGACCGTCGATTCCGCTTGCCCTTAACCATGGACTGATTCCTCTATGCTGGTCTAGGGTGTTAGAAGCTCTGTGGAGGTTGTAGTCGGTTAACCATCCTTCAGTCATCTGTGGGGCGACAGTTGGTCCCAATGATGATTCAAATGTAAATCTGAAGTTCCATGCATCACCACTAAAGAGAGTGATTGGTCCTTCAGAGCGGACATCGAAGATTGCGTTTCTGCCGTCTGGAATCGCACCGGCAGTATCGACGTCCCTCAGTGACAAACTAGCCCTCATTGTGCCATCGAATAACTCTTCTATATTCATGTCAGGGAACGAAGTTATACTCCATGTTTCATCAGAGAATTTGTCGTAACGAGCATCGTTCAGTAATCCAATCGAATGTTCTCCAGTCTGAACTTTGGTCTTAACCATTAATCCTGAAATTGGTATCTTTGCATGCTTGTGAATCTCGTTTTCCCCGTCAAATACGGTTACAATATATATGTCTGCAACACTCAAATTATGGGTTATCAAAACCTCTTCGTAAGTTTCATTGAATGAAATTTCTGCTTCCCCGCCTTCAGTCCAAATCACTGCACGGTCGGCTGTTTCATTTTCCGAGATTAAACTGAATGTAGTTTGATTAATGTACTGGACGGTTACGATTTCTCCGGCAGTCAAATCTGCTGAGACCGTCCACACTTCTGCACTAATGATAGGAGAAATTGAGCTCATAGTTAGGGGAATTGTAGTTCTAAGTCCGGTGTCAGCACTTGCTCCTGCAACGACATCAATTCTACCATCTAGCCTTTCAGCAATACCATTTGCGTTCGACCATGCGGTATTGTCCTGAAAATCATTGACATATGGCGTAAGGAATACAAATACTCCTCCCATCATTGTGATTACCATCGCAAGCAGCATAACCACGCCTATGACTTCACTGACTGCGAGGTCACTATCGGACTTGCGTTGTGACCTCATTATGCTAGAGAGAGTGAACCACCCTCTTAGGGTTTCACCAAAAACAAGCCCTTACAGGGCTTATCCACGAAGTGTTAATCCTCGCCGAGCGACTCTCTCACTTTCAGTTTGCCCGATGTGGTGTGAGAATTCAGGTCCATCTTGCAGAGAAATCTGAATGTCGCCTTCGAACATTTCGTCGATGTGGTATAGGACTGTGGATTCAGCAATGTGGGGGGCGTTGTTCTTTTCTGACAAGTGAGTTAAAACAAGAGAACGAGTATTTTTGTCAACAACCTGAGAGAGAAATTGTCCTGTTTGGTCGTTGGAAAGGTGACCTCCTCTTCCTGCAATGCGGTCTTTTAGTCGTCTAGGGTAAGGGCCGTTCCACAACCTGTTGTGGTCATAGTTCGCCTCTATTGAGATATGTTGGCATCCTGCAACATGAGTTACCAATTCATCAGTCCATGAGCCTAAATCTGTAATCACAGCTCCTCTCTCGCCTCTGTGGCTTGCAATGAAAGCTACATTGTCTGCACCGCTATGGGGTACTGGGACAGGTAAAAGTGCTAAGTCGTCTGCGAAATTTAGTGCTTCTAGACTCTCAAAAAGGTGAACCCCTCTCAAATCTAGGTTCAGTGCAGTCGCTGTTCTGTCATTGCAAAATATGGGTATGTCCCATCTCCTTTGAGCGATTGATGCGCCTCCTCCGTGATCGCCATGATGGTGGGTGAGAACTATCGCATCAATTTCTGTTGGCTTGATTTCCATCCTTGCAAGTCTAGCTTCGAGTTGTTTGCCAGAGAAACCTTGGTCGATGAGTACTTTTGCATCACCACTCTCTACTAGAGTCGCATTGCCGCGACTACCAGTTCCAAGGTGGGTGAATGTTAGAGACATCTCGAACTAAGGGACGGCAACGCGTTGGGCCCTTGAACTCACCCCTTGAATTTCTTATTTTGTGGTGATTTGATTAATCCTATTAGATTACCAAAGGTAATCTGAGTCTGAACATTGCTCCATCACTCTATTAAGGCTGATTCAGTAGTAATAACCTGTATGGGTGCTACCGCGCCCGTAGGTGATGACAATGCGACGCTCTCAATCAACGCTTCTCATGACTGTTCTCGTGGTACTAGGTTTGTTCTTTGTTTCACAATTACCTGCTATCTCCAACGTGGGTACAACTAATCCAAATTTGACGGAAGGTGAAAGGCCTCCTGCTACCGATTCAGATGGTGACAATATTCCGGATGTGCATGAGAATTTGTTTAGTGAGTGGATAAATTTCTCTTCCCCTGATGATAGGGCTGTAGCGATGAAAGGTTTGGATAAAGACGATGCTTCCGATGCTTACATTGACATCGACCTCGATGGTCTAAATGCAACTGAGGAGTATTGTTGGCCATACCCAGCAGAATGTGTTGACCCAGGATTTACTAGAGGCCTTACAGGAGTAATCAACGACTCTGGTGAACGTTGGTATCTCGACCCTAGGGTTGCAGATACCGATGGAGATGGAATGCCGGATGGTTATGAGGCACATATGTGTGAAAAACTCGGCGGATTTGATGACGAAGAAAAGAGATTCGTGTGTGAAATGTTTGACCCATTGAACGCTACTGATGCTGATTTAGATCCTGATGAAGATGGATTCGATGTAAACCGTGATGGATTCATGAGTGTGAATGAGTTACTCACCTCTCCTGAAGAATACCTCTATGGTGCACCTACAAACTGGACAAATGAATTGGATGGTCTTAGATGTCACGCTCCAAATCCAGAGTCATCGGTATTGAGTGAGTGGCCATTTATTACAGAAAACAGCAACTCTACCAAACTAACTAACATTCTTGACGCTTGTGCTAGAAATGGAACTGATGGCGTCATCGATGAGTATCTTTGGCTGGGTACCAACCCAATTGAAGATGATAGTGACAGATTCAACTATGACGGTGTAAAACATCGTCGTTTATTCCCATCTAGCGGAGATGGTATCACTGATGGCTGGGAAATCCACTTTGGTCTTGACCCTCTGAATCGCTCTAACGCATTGATTGATTTAGATAACGACGGTTGGGATGCAAATAGAGATGGAATTATCAGTCTTGATTTACAACGCTCGAAAGAAGCTTTAGCCCTCGGTGAACAATTATCCACTCTTGAAGAATACTTCGTACACTTAGACGATGGAAACATGGTGAAATCCGGAATGAGATCGGCAGATCTTAGTGCGACAGAAGGAACTTACACAGAATACATCCTATCTCAGGAAGCGGATGAAGACGAAGTCTCTGTAATGCACCACGACATAAGAGGATTCTATGATGATGATGAAAGGTTGTGGGTTGGTACTAAGTTAGGAATTTCAATTGTCGACTTCGAAAACGATGTTTCAACCGATTATGAATTGCCTCAAGGGCATGATCTACATGACATGATTGTCTTAGAGAATCATGTAGTTATGGTAACTGAAGCCGGAGTTTGGATTGCAAAATACAATGTGAATGAGATCGAGCCAATCAGCCAATGGGAATTCTACCCCGGAAGATACACAGCTGGCGCGAAGTTGATTGCAGACGGCGGGGATGATTATGTCCTAGCGCTAGGGTATTCTGGGTTTGGGTCTGTCTTCCAAATTAACGAGATTTCTGTGTCCCAACTGAGTGTTGGAACCGGTATCACAAATGCACTGAGCACCGGGAATGCTACAGTGACCTCTATTGTACATGTAGATGCGACAGGTGGTTCTCTAACTCTGTTTATTGGAACAGATGTAGGATTACTGACCGTTGAAACAACCACAGCTAGAGATGCGGCAACACCTAATTGGAGATTCTACTTCTCCCCAGAACCTACTCTTATCGCAACAGATATTGATGAACTCAGAACTATAGGTGCCGAAGTTGACAAGAATCCAGCACACGTTAACGCTCTACTCGGTGATGGGCCAGACGGTGGTCAAGAGCAAGTCGTATGGATAGGAACGCCTTCGGGACTACACCGATATGACCTTCTTTCCGGACTAATCACTTTTGGTGGCGACTTAGAACACCAAGGTGTAGATGGAGAAACAGTCGACTTTGCAAACGATATTTCCGCGATTTATTCTACAGGAAACGAGCTCATAGTTGGCTCAGGATGGGGTATGTGGTCGATAAACGGCGGATATGCTGCCGTTTATGGAATGACAAACCAAGAGTGGATTCCGGGTTATATTTCAGCAGCAATAGTTCATCAGGTTGAAGGGGTTGACAAGATTTTTGTTGGTATTGGCCCAGGAAAATTCTCCAATTTAGAACTGATGGATCCAATGGCAAATGACTCAGATGCAGATGGAATGTTGGATGGTTGGGAAGTCAGGTATGGCCTAGACCCAACCGACCCTTGGGATGCGCTTCTGGACGCTGATGCAGATGGTGTCAATCTCGATAGCGATCCAATCAATGAAAGATTGTGGAGGAATTTGGATGAATTCAGATATACTGCCACAACTGCAAATGGATACAATGCAACCGACCCTCGTGTGGTTGATACAGATGGTGACGGAGTTGGTGACGGAGCGGAATACTTCGGTATATTCCATGAAGTAACTCCTCTAAATTGTCACTACACTAACCAGTATGATTTCGAGCACGTGTGTGATGATGCTGCAGGTCTTGCTGCAAACAACACATATCTGCAATCTTTAGGAATCGATTCTAGTACCGACGCAACCAACCCTGATTCTGATGGCGATGGAATGCCGGATGGCTGGGAATTAGAGCACAGGAGATGGATTGGTTCATCATTCACAGGCTCAAATAATTGGACCATGGATCCAAGCGACCCTAACGATGCAGAATGGGATGCAGACGGCGATGGGTTGACGAATCTCTGTGAATATCAGTGGTCGCTAGTCAAGGATTCAGGACTGATTGGAGACCTACTCGAAAGTCACTTTGAAACAGAAGAGGCAGTTGGTCTTTGGGTAGAGCCAGACCCCAACAACAGAGACTCTGACGGCGATGGATTGCCAGATGGTTGGGAGGCACGAGGTGCTTGTACCTGGGATGTTTCCAGAGTTGGAATAAACCCGCTTAATGGAAGTGATGCATTTGAAAATCCTGACGGGGATGGTTATGATATCAATCACAATGGCGTCATAGAAGAAAACGAGGCATTCGTTAATTGGTTAGAATACAACATTCGTGATGATTTGTTTGATGGAAACATGACACTAGACGGTGAAGAACTTCCAAACAATTTCTCCACAGACTTGTTCAGGAATATCTCAGACTGGGGTGCCCCAGAGGATAACTTTGGAGATGGTATACTCACAGGTGATCCGACAGATGCAGACAGTGATTCTGATGGAATGCCAGATGGTTGGGAAATTTGGTACGCAAGATGGGAATTACTAGACTCTAAATGGAGCCTAGATCCACTAAACTCAGAAGACCGCTGGGATGATTCAGATGATGACGGAATGAGTAATTGGGAGGAGTACAACAGCATCTCTCCAGATCTTTCCGAAACCAATGCTAATCGAACGAGTCCTCAGTGGTATGTAACGACAATTGGAGCCGGATATACAATTCAACAATGGGCTGGAATAACAAACACTGAATCATTTGGTTCATTTGTTGGACAGGATATAATCAATGTCTCTGGCTGGACTACAGACCCAACAAACCCTGACACCGATGGTGATGGGTTCCTTGACGGCTTGGAACTAATGTTCACAGCGTGGAATGATACAGCCCAAACTTGGACTCTGAATCCTCTAGTTCCTGGAGATGGTTCGTTCGACGCAGATGACGACGCTCTCACAGATGCTCAAGAGTTTTCTCTTGTTACAACCAATCCTGAGAATGGAGAAAACCACCCAATCGATGCGCCATTATTACACATTGATGGCGACTTGAATGACCCAACACAAAAGGCACAAAGAGTTTACACAATTATCCTCGATAAAGGGCAGAGAGGAAAGAGGCATTTGGACCAGTTCACCGAGTGGCAATCGACCGGTGTTGCCAATAATTTCATCTCAACTTTGATGGGAATAACTGACCCTACAATCGCTGACACAGACGATGATGGAATGATTGATGGTTACGAGTATTGGTTCACAAGTTGGGATTTGGAGAACAATCGCTGGTCGATGAACCCATTGATTGATTCAGACCAATGGTTGGACAGCGATATGGACTCGGTAGATTGCGATAGAGATGGCAATATTTCTCTTGAGGAACAGTTTACCAACAAGCGTGAATATGAATCTCGAGTTTACGGTAAGTACTCGCAGCGACTTACAACCGGCTCCGGATTGATTGGATTTGGTGACGATACTATCGATGCCTATGTTGAGGAGGGTTACACAGAGGCGGAAGCGAGACGTGCAATCTTCAACACTTTTAGTGGTAAAGACTCAATATCAGCTGCAAGAATGGTTATGATTAATTCTGCAGATTCAAACACCTTTAACAGAACCTTGTTTGGTATTTCTGACCCAACTAATTCAGACTCAGACCAAGATGGAATCGACGACGGCTGGGAGTTCTGTTACGCTGTTTACGGTTTACCAGACCCTACAACACAAAATCATTGGTCAACAAATCCAGTTAACCCATTTGACGTAGACTACGACCCCGACAGTGATGGCTGGTATGGACGGACTTCATTCGATACTCCAGCTCCTCAAGGTGACTGGGAAAATAGAGAGTTTACACCATCTGGGGAAGTAATACAAAGTGGAATAGGAGACCTACCGTTTACCAACTTGATGGAGTACCTTAACGGGACTAGACCTGACACAAATGATTCGGATAATGATGCGGTCACATTCAACACTTTAGTCAGTTCAGGCCAGGTAGTTTCACACGACCGTGATTGGAATTTATCAGATGGTAGAGAGGTCTTCAAGTATGGTACGAATCCAATGGATAACGATACTGATGGCGATATGTTGCCAGACTGGTATGAATACGAAAAAGGCTGGAATGAATCAAACGACAATTTCTCATCAAGATTGAAGATTGAAGTTCAGTGGATAGACCCTGGTACAGGTGGTGCTTGTACCTCTTCAACAGTTTCCTGTAGGCCTTTATCACAGGATGCTGGAACACTATCTCGTCCAGATTTGGGTTGGACTTGGGCTACCTTTGACCCAAGAGACTCTCTAGATGCTAATGAGGACCCGGACCAAGATGGAAATTGGGACTGTTCGGGTGCGACTTGTGAATATACTGCTTATACCAATTTCATGGAATTCTTTGCCGTTGCAAATCCAAATCTAGACTCTCCTGACTCTGTAAGACTGTCCGGGGAAACATGGAATGGATCGCCTATTACAGAATGGTGGCATTTCAGAGCTTTCACACTAGGATTGGGTGAAGCCACAGAAGATGAGACAAATTATCTTGGTATGAACAAGAAAAATATCGATGACCTGAGCTATGCACTAATCATCGATGACATGGATACAGATTTCTTAGTTTTGGATACTGGAAATGATGTTTTGTTGTGTTCGGGAGATGTCACAGATAACTGGGATTTGTATTACACTGGAAGCACAAATCGCGCTCCTGCTATTGACCTTGGAGAGCATGAGTATGGCTGGTATTTGCTAGACCTTGACGATGACCATATCGCAGAGGGCAGTGATCCGCTTAATTGGGACACTGATGGAGATTGGCTGGTAGATTGGTTCGAAGTAAAGGATGACGAAGAAGATGGAATGCGTGGTGATTCTTCACCAATACGATACGATAGTCGAAATACATCATGATTACAGGATTTCCCCCCTAAAGGGGGGATTTCTGCTTCTGACCTGTCGCCGGTTAATTCAAGTCCTATGGATAACACCGAAACATGGGTCGTTGCTACATGTCGCAGAAATTTTCATCTCGTGCCGCGCTGTCAATGATGGTATTCATTCTCGTACTTACGCCTATGAGCCCGTTTTCAGAGATGTTCATAACCGAAGCGGAGGCAAACACTTCATCTCGTCACATTTACACATTTTCTGACGGGAGTGTTGAAAATATTGCACTGTACCAAGGTGGCGCAGACAAGACAACTGTAGTTGCAATGCCGAAGGGAGCAGAGGTACTCGATGTGCAGGTCACCCTATCTGGCGCTTCATCAACAGGTTGGTCCCAAGTATCAACCGATACATACGAAGAATGGATGGATGGTATTTCCAGTCAAAGCGACGCACGAAGTGGAGACCTAACACTTGGGTTTGATGATGGTGATCTTGAGTTCTCACCACATGGTATGAGTGAAGAAACTCTGACAGGTTCAGACGCTTGGCTAGACAATGGTAGCTTCGCAATACGTCAACCTCATACTTCAAATTCTACCGAGTCGAGGTTCAGCAACCAAGTCAAAATGACCAGTTCAAACTTGATGGCTCAAGGCCAAGGCGCCATTCTTGAAAACCATGATTGGCTATTCATGTCAACATTTACTGGCACCCAATTCGACAAGGTAGTAACAAGGATGCACCCAAATAACGTTTCAAGAGATATTGTCGTTGACTTGCAACAGGAAGCGGGTTGTACCTTACCACAGGACCCAAGTTCTACCTATTACAAATCATACGGTTTCAAAGATTGGACAATCAATGATGAAGAAATGCTGTACGGGATATTTACAACATACAAGTACATGTACGGTAATTCAAATCCAACCCAGCATAGTAGAGTTTTGGCAATAGATGTATCAGATGATTGGATTTGGCGCTGTGTCGATTCTTACGACATTTCACCGCAATATGGCGAATACAGTGCAATCTCGTACGACAGAGAAAGTGACAAAATATGGGTTGCTCATGGGCAACAGAGGAGAATCGTGTCATACGACTTTGGAGATAATGGCCAATTCACACGAGGAGAAGAACAGTATTCATTCACTTCAAGTTCCTCCTCTAGCACCGAGTGTGGCAAAACCTCCAGCAATGTGCATGGTCTTGTGGTTCATGCTGGCTTCTTCTACATGCGATGCATGAAAGGTAGCTATTACCAAGACACAGACCAACTGAGCGCTTGGGCAATTTCGGGCAGTTCCTCTTCACTAGTACCACAAACCGGTACCCGAGATATTTCTGCGAAAGGGCTAGGTCTCTTCTACAACGGTGAAAGAATCATTACAGTCGATACAGGATATTCGACATGGAATTCAAAAACTCTCTACTATCGTGAGTTTGGAATGGGTATCTCTTACCCTACAACACCTGCTCCTGGTACCACTACCTGGATTGGAGAGACAATCGAGACTGAAGAAGAAGTTCTTGCTGTTAATTTCATGAACCACTGGTCTGCGCCTTCGCAAGGCGACAGAGTTGACTACTGGGTAAGTGCGGATAACGGCACTCACTGGGAGGCAGTTGAGAAAAACCAAACCATTCACTTCACACATCCAGGAAATGAGTTAGTTTGGAAAATGCAACTAATAGGTTCATCTGCCGTATCTTGGTGGGTTTCTCTTGAATACGCAACTTCATACCAAACTTCTGGAGACTGGACAAGCCAAAAGGTGTCAACAGGCACTAATGTCGGAAAAGTTAGAGCTGTATGGACTGCAGACGAGCCATCAAGTTCGAGCATTAGCGTAATGGTTTCCAATGATAACGGTTCTACGTGGGAGTCTGCAACAAACAATCAGGAGGTTTCATTTTCAACCTCTGGCGCTGGAAACGAACTCCTCTATTCCATCATTTTGGCAACTACTGACGATACAGTAACTCCTTCTGTAGATTCCTTCATCTTGTGGTATGAAGAAGGGTATCCTGACGCTCCGCAGTTAGATGTTGGAGATGATGGTGATTGGGACTGGAAATCAATACTTTTCTTGAACGAAAGTTCGGTTGTTGCATCTGATGATTCACCGGTTGGAACAGTTGTTTCAGAAACTCCAAGCCTCGTAGATGCATTTAATGACCACATTCCTGAGAATGGTGTTGGCACAGTCGAGATACCGATAGCAGTCAAAGCAAATACCCCTGGCAGAGTCAAACTAACGGATCTTGACATCAAATACAGACTCAACACTAGAGTGATGGATGCTAGCCTAGAAGGAGGCTTGATCGCTCCTGATGGTGTCTACAGAAATTTAGTTGTCAGATTAGCCCACGGAGATTTGGTTGACCGAGTCACTGAGGCTACAATTGGTTTGAATAATTCATATGGTGATAACCCAGCATTTAGGTGGCTACGTGGTGATTCATGCTCTGTTGAGAGTGATGGCGGAGGAATCGTCGAGTTTGACGTCGGAAATTGTACCTCAACAATAGACAGCGAAGGAATAGTATCTGTGAAAATGCCACTTCGAGTAAATTGGACATGGGATGATGAGAGGAAGATGGAAGCAATAGTTTCCTTGAGCGATGACCTAGGTCCACAGGTGAGTAGTTGGACAACAGATACACTCGCTTTGAACATTGAAAACGATATTCAGCTTGATGGCATGAGGGTCTGGGAAGAAACAGGAAGGGAGTTGTATTCTGGAGATTGGGTTCGAGGAGGATTAAATCTCTCAATCACCGGAGGAATCAATTTTGAAAACTCAGCATTTTCACCGAGAGCAGGTGAATTCACACTCAGAGTTATTGGTCAAAACGTAACCTACGATGGTGACCCTATCGGGGAACCTACAGTACTTCACATGGAAGGTAATCCTGGATTTGGCCAATATAACATGACATTTACTTCGCCTATCGAATCAACCCCCGGTGGCATGGTTCTGTATGTTGAAGTTGTTAACCTTGAAAACGGTTCAACATACGTTAATCCTGGCTACAATACGGTCAAGTTAATCTTCGATGGTAATTCTCCATTAGTCCTATTTGCAAGCCCAGAAATCTCCTCGGAAATGCACAAAGGGCCACCTTCACCAGGCGGTCAAGCGATTGAAATCATAATTCAAGATTCTGTAGACCCGCCACAAACTGTGGACTTGCACTACTGGATTGGATGCGAAGCTGGAGTTCACGAGAGGTGTGATGACTCGAATTTCAATGGATTACCTGAACCAATCGAATATAGATCTAAGACATTGACTACGCCTGAGATTTTAACAGGTGGATTAAATGTATTCAACGGATTAATCGATGATTCAATGCTTGTACACGGAGATAAGGTTGCGTTTTATGTAACGGGCAAAGATGGTCAAGACAATGTCATTGCAATGGGCGGTTCCCCAGTCTGTGACATAGAACCCGGAGGATTCTGTGGTGACAGACCAGGTGAGGTCAAACCCGATTGGGATAACTCGCTATCATGGTATACAATC
>WTIV01000187.1 GCA_011525095.1 Methanobacteriota archaeon | reverse complement strand
TGACAGCCAAAGGTGGTGGTGGCGGTGGTAGTAGTCAAGGTGCTACACAAACTGGCGCACCTGGTGGCTCAGGAGGAGGAAGTGGGTCAGGAAACCCTGGCAGTGCTGGACCTGCCTCTCAACCAGGAACCTCTAACCCAGGAGCACCAGTCAATGTTGGTAATGATGGTGGACCAGGAACTGGTCCAAATGGCAGCTTTGCTGGTGGTGGTGGTGGCGCTGGTGGCGCTGCAACAGGTGAACCATTAGGAACCAATGGACCTGGTGGAACAGGTGGTTTAGGTATCCAAGCACCACCAGCATTTAGAAATCCAGCATCTTTAGTGGGTGCTGCTGGACCTCCACCTGGAGGTGGAGGTAATTTCTGGTTCGCTGGTGGTGGCGGTGGTGCAGGTTACTCTCCTCTCGGTGATGGTGGAGGTGGTGGTGGCGGTCCTCAGCCAACTCCATATTCTGGTGCTGGAGCAGGTACTAACACTGGTGGTGGTGGTGGATCTCCAACTCCATCTCTTGTTCATGCTGCTATTAACACTGGATCTGGTGGAGGTGGTGGTGGTTACAATCCAGCTGGAACTCCTGGTGCTGGTTTTGGTGGTATGGGCGGTTCAGGTATTGTCCTTATTGCCTATCCAACCTGATACAACCAATTGACAAACTGTCACATCAGACCCCTGCCTTCACTGGTGGGGGTCTTATACTATGGTGAGACACACAGGTGGAGGATGACTGCCACACACAAACTAATTTTTATTGCATCATTCTTCTGGATGATGAATTGGGGTGTTCGTGTCACACAGGTAGCAATCAATGCACTATCTTGAAATACTCCCAGAGACCTCTGAGAGGTCCTGTGAACTCACTGTAAGGTGGTTCCTTATGGAATACCTATGTGATTATGGATTGGACATCTCTATCATCCACAAGGACCTATCTAAGGAGGGTGTGCTTGGATGGTGTCTACAGATCGATGACAGTGAGTTTGAGATTGAGATTGAAGAATCTCTGACTGGTGATGAATACACCAAGACATTACTTCATGAACTGTATCATGTTTATCAACACATGACAGGACAAATGCAGTGTGAAATCTGTGCTGGATTCATGGAGAATCTACTACTTGACAAGTATTCAAAAACCAACTAGAATCTGCTTTGTCAGGTTTGATCAAAATTTAGCTTTGTTTAATTATGACCACTAAGACCAAGTTCATTACAGTCAAACCAATCTCCAAGAAAGCAAAGAATCGCTTTGCTAATGAGATGGATCTACTTCATTCCTGTAAGATTGAGAAAGAAACAGAGACACAATGGTTTCTGTCTTCTATCTCTGGTAGATACTTCTTTTGGATGGATAAGAACATGGACAACAACTGGATGGTAATATGAACAACACAGATATACTGAGTGATGAACTCAGAGCAGAGATCAAGAAACTGATTCATGAAGTTCTTGATGAAAGAGGTTACAAGAATATGTCAACCTATTACAAATATTCAGATTCTCTTTATGAGGAGATCAAATCATATTATAATTATTCTGATGTAGAATTATCTCCACCATGACTCTGCCCAAGAATAAAAAACTCAAACAAGATGAGATTGATTCTATCAAGAAAGCAATCAGTGATGTTGACATCAGAGCAGTTCACCCTGATAAACTAGAGGAACTGGCTGAGTACATGAAAAACAAAATGAGTGAGGAATCTGACAATGAACAAGAGCAAATGGGATGATATGGATGTTCCTGACGTGGAAATGATGATCTCCATTGCTGAGGAACGTGCCAAAGAATTAGGTGTCACACTTGAATACTATCTTGATGAGTTCATGCTATGATGAAGTTTCTTCTCACCTATGACAAACCAAAGAAAAAGAAGTTTGCAGCACAGTCTGCTGTCTTCTATAATATTGAAGATGCTATCTGGTTTGAGAAGATTGTTCTCAATGATGGTTGTAAAAACAGCAGAATCAAACCACTATGAAGTTCCCTCACAAACCACCCAAAGGTTATGAATACTGGCAAGAGAAGTTCAATACCAAACTCACCAGAATTTGGATCAAGAATATTGGTATGGATTTCAATTATGGTGATGATCCTCATCCCAGCTCTGTTTGGGGGTTCTATGATAATAAAAAAGGATGCTTTATTGCTCCCATCAACCACAAGAAACCAGGTAAGGTGGTAAATATCAATGACACCACACCATACAGTGCAATGCAACTCAAACTCACACCATTGGAGAAAGCATTTGTATAATCCTGCTGTTGATGATTATGTCAAGTGGAAGAACATTGAGGGGTGGGTGTATTATGCTGACTCAGCATACATCACCATTGAGATTAGTGTCAGAGACAAACATAAAGAGGATTTAATACACTCACCTAAACACAAGAAGCACCATTGTTGTGTTGTGTGTCCCAATTGGAGCTGGGATGAGTTAGAATATGTGACTACAAGAGCAGAAGACTCATGACACAACTCATTGATCCCACTGATCCTAGATACTTTCAGGTATCATGTGATAAACCATATGATAGACATGACTACAAAATTGTGCTAACATCAGGACAGACAATCATCACTGATGATTACATGCAGGTCATGGCAACCTGGTTTGAAAACCCTGGACAATTCCTTGACCATGTTGAGGTACTTGACAAGAAAAAGAAAACCAAAGGATTTAAGGATTGATTCAATGACTAGACCATTTTTAGGACTTGATAAAACTTATAGTGAGCAACGCAAAGATCGTATGCAAGATGCTGTAGATGATTATCTTACTGATCATGAAGTTACAGCACAGTTTGCATATGAAGAGATGCTTGAGTGTGTCAAAACTATGATGAATTATCATCAAAGAGAATATGAAAAGGCACAAGAGCTTTACAATTTGATGCTGGGTAAGAGTGATGAAAGAGTTTGACTATGACCTTGATTACAAGACTCTGGACTTCACAGATTCACAAACTCGCAAACTTTATCGTATTGGAA
>WTIV01000192.1 GCA_011525095.1 Methanobacteriota archaeon | reverse complement strand
CTGGGGTTCCAGGGTCAAGGTCGTGGACAGGTGTGTTATCAGTGCTAATCATTTCAACGTTTACTGTATCTCCAGCAATTGCTGAGACTATCTCTGCAATGTGGTATGTAGATACCATAACTGTGCCGTACTGCCCTTCTTTTTTGTCATCTTCATCATCAGTTCCGATACAACCAGCAAGGGAGGACATTACCAGTACAAAACCAACGAAAACAGCTCTATGCCATGTGCTACGCATGAAGTTCGGCGGTGCTAATAAGTATTTAACTCAACCTAATAATTACACTTTTCAAAATTATTATTATTGAGGGCCTCTTAGACGTACTATGAGCCGCATTATATCTTTCAGTTCAGACGATTCTTTTTCGGATGGCTTGGAGGGAACTATCACAAAATCAGGGTACAAAAACAGAAGTCGATTCATGCGTGATGCCGTTCTTCATTTTGCAGATTACAAGCAGAGAGGTGAATTAGAATCAATGGATGCAGAGCAATTTGTTGAAGGTCATTTAATTGTATATTACCAGCATGGAATTGAAAATAAATTGGTTGATATCAGGCATTCAAATGATATCGACGTATCGAATTACAATCACTCCTGTTTGAAGCAAAGCCACACTTGTGTCGATTTGATACAAGGGAGCGGGAAAGCCAAAGGATTCAGGAAAGTAATAGAGATGCTACAGGATACCGTCTCGGTGGATAAAGTCGTATTCGTTTCAGCACCAATGCGAGAAGAAGGCTGCTGCTGATTAATTCCACTTGCCAGAGGTAATCATTTGAGATTCCTCTACTTCTCTATTGTAATTGTATGAATAAGCCCAAAAATCACCTTGTGATGTCTCGATTTTCCTTATTACTCGATTGAATAGTGGGTTTTCTCCAGATGCTCCCTCAACCCAATCTAGCCTTTGTATGACCTCAAACATGTCAGTAGATCTGTATAATTCACCCTGAACAATACTCTCCCCAATCACAAGTCCGGGGTAATCGCTCACATGATAGAGAGATCCCTGTGTAGTACCACTGCAAACAAATTCACATCCATCCTCCATCTCGCTATGACGAGAATTTCCACGCATTAGTGTCCCATAAACGAAAACTAGGTCGAATCTGGGTTGAGTCTCTTTTCTGATAGCAAAATCTAGCCAGATTGTTGGTAGGTTTAATCTCAACAATCCGTTTCTTATTAGCGATTCATAATTCTTGGAGGGTTCATAGTAATCTGAGTCCTCAGAAAGATGGATGTAAGTTACGGCTTCGTATGATTCTCCGTCTGCCGTATAGACAGTTACAGTTTCTCTTTGGTAGCACCCAGGAATTTTCACACCTTCCTTCCTGTCAAGTAGTTTCAATGTATATTCATCGATTTCAAAGAGTGCTCCGGGGGTAGCAGCCATACCTGATGCAACCCTGACTATGTTCGCAGCTCCGCATTCCCTGGAGCTGGAATAATAATCGAAAACAAGTTGGTATTCATCCAACCATGCGGGCCCTAACTCCTTCAAACCAGAAGGGTCTTTACCTCGTTCTTTACACCACGCAGTCCAATCGTCTTTGTCAAGATTTGAGCCGTAACCAAAGTATAGCGTCGGTACCTTGTCATCCATTTCTTTCATACCCTTGAAGATAATTTAGAGTTTAATAAATACTTAGATTTTGGTTCAAGATTTCCTCTTTTTGATTACGATAACTAGCAGGATTATGAGAAGAAGCCCGGCTCCACCTCCACCGTAGATCAACATCTCATTATCTGCAGCACTTGAGAAGATATCTCCCGTGGTTTCCACTTCGTGTAAAACGGTAATTGCAACGCTAACTCGCTCGGTCAAACAGCCACCGTTATTACATGAGAACTCGCTTTTTGCTTCAAATTCAAGCACAAATGTTGCTTCATACATGCCATCTGAGTTTTGATCCCAGCCACTATAATCATCAGGAGTTTCAAAGAAAACAACCACCATTTCCGGATTCCCTCTAGCCTGGATTTCTACTTTATTCGCTGGCAGAGATATCTTGAATCCTGCAGTTTCAAGATTATCCATTGAATTAGGTGTTATTGAAACAAGATATTTGTCAACCCAATTTCCAGTGTTGTAAATCGCAAAAGCGAGCATAGATTCATTATTGCTAGGGAGGGATACCGATGGTGTGTATGTTTCTAGTTGCAATCCTGCGAATTGTTTGATGTTCATGATTACTGTAGTCTGTTTTTCAGCAACGTTTGGTGGAGGTGCACCCATGGCTTCAGTCACCGTTGCAGTTACCGTCATCTGCCTAGATTGCTTAGTCATCTGCTCTTGGGCCTGTACAGTAACTTGGAAGTCCTCTTCTGCATTCGGCCCAAGTGTGATTGAACCGGGTGCAGCGACGGCAAGCCCATCAGCAGTAACCTGAATCTGAATTTTTTCTTGATATGAATTCGGGTTACTCACCGTGCATGTAACCATTCCAGTAGCGCTCGCTCCGGGGTAGACCTCTATGTCGATTGTACCTGTTTCGCATTCCAAGTTTACATCAGGTACACCTACTTGTGCCTGAGCGCTAGGCAGAGGAATATATGACACACTGAGAATAACTACTAACGTCAGTACACTTATTCTCATACATGTCTTCCTGTTGTTCAACTGTCTTGAACATTTTGCGGTTTTTTTTGTTGGATTAAATTTTCTTCAGGTGTAATCTAACCACGTGTGCTGGTCCACGGTGCAAATCAGATTCGTCTAACACTACGGTTTCTACTGCGGCATGAATTGTTTCAAAACCGTTGGATAGAACTTCCATCACCTCATCCAAATCCCACAATAAATCCAAACTCTTCGGCCCGCCGCTAGTCATTTCCATCTGTGTGGTATGATATCCTTCACAGATAAATTCGCCACCGGGTTTCAGAGAAGTAAGCATTCTTGGATAATGCTCGCAAAAGATGGTCCAAGGGACGTGGAACCAGGAGCAAGCAATCAAATCGTATTCTCCTGCTGTGAAATCTCTTTCAGCGAGGTCATCGACTTCGTATTCGACAGTTACCCC
>WTIV01000175.1 GCA_011525095.1 Methanobacteriota archaeon | reverse complement strand
GCTGGAATAATGACCGAACATCAAGGTCGCTATCACTTAAGAAAGTCCAACGGACTTGTCAAAGACGTCTTCTTCAAGCGCCACATGCAAAATTTGCTGGGCTCCATTGGGATTGGACACGTGAGATATCCTACTGCAGGTTCTTCTTCTGCAGCCGAAGCACAGCCATTCTACGTGAATTATCCATTCGGTATCTCTCTGGCACACAACGGTAATCTAACCAACGCTGAAGAAATAAAGAATTTACTGACAAGTTCTCATCGCAGGCACGTAAACACTAACTCAGATTCTGAATTGTTATTGAATTTGCTCGCTATGGAATTACATTCAAGAACTCATAACCTCGACATCGACGGTGAATTACACGTAGATGTGAACACCATATTTTCCTCTGTATCAGCACTTCACAAGCAGATATCTGGAGGATATGCTTGTGTTTCGCTAATATCCGGGCTTGGAATTCTTGCATTCCGTGATCCAAATGGAATTAGACCACTTATTTTTGGAAGCCGTGAGGTTGAGGGTGAAACCGAATGGATTGTAGCTAGTGAATCGGTTGCAATACACGCTCTTGGTTTTGAAGTAGTAAGAGATGTAGAACCAGGTGAAGCAATTTTCCTAACCTCAGCGGGCCAATTCTTCTCCCAGCAGTGCGCTGAAGAAACCCATCACTCCCCCTGTATCTTCGAGCATGTATACTTCGCCAGACCGGACTCGATTATCGATGGAATTTCTGTCTACCAAGCTAGATTAAATCAAGGTCAAAGATTAGCGGAGCGAATTCTGGAATCCAACCCTGACCATGACATAGATGCAGTGATACCTGTGCCTGATTCTGGAAGATATGCAGCCCTACAAATGGCAGATACACTGGGTGTTGAATACCGAGAGGGTTTCGTAAAAAACCGATACATTGGTCGGACTTTCATTATGCCTGGGCAAGCTATGCGAAAGAAATCGGTCAGAAGAAAATTGAATGCCATTCCTCATGAGTTCAAGGGGAAGAATGTCCTACTTGTAGACGATTCCATAGTCCGAGGAACAACCTCGGCTCAAATTGTTGAGATGGCTAGAGAAGTTGGGGCAAACAAGGTCTACTTTGCATCAGCAGCACCACCTGTTCGTCATCCAAATGTGTACGGAATCGATATGCCAGCAGTTTCAGAATTTATCGCAGATGGGAAAACAGTAGACGAAATTGGTGAGGAAATCGGAGCAGACAAATTATTCTACCAAACTCTTGATGATTTGATCGAAGTAACAAGTATCAATGGTGAGCAATCATGGGATACCAGTTGTTTCAATGGTGAATACGTCACTGGAAACGTTACTCAAGATTATCTGGATGCATTGGAAGCCGCTCGTAATGACTCCGCAAAATCATCCAACCCGATGTCGGATGAGATTATTGGACTTCACAATGATGAGTGAGATGGTTCAATGCAAAAAGCATGGATTCTTCGTTACGGGGAGTTAGGCTTGAAAAGTCGTATCGTAAGGCGACAATTCCAATCCGGTCTTGCGAATAATATGGAAAATCTAGCCATCCAATATGGAGTTTCATTGGCACCTGGTCGAATTGGTTCAATGGAAGTAGTGACAAGTAATTCAACTGCAAATGAAGTCGAAAATCTACTCAGTCACATACTAGGCGTTGTAGCGATAGACCCAGCGAATGTGATTTCAGAGGACATCGATCCCGAAATCGTAGCAAAACTGATTCTAGAAAAGGATGAGATGAGAGGGCAAAAGCGAACATTTGGTGTCAGAACCAAAAGACTTGGTCCAAAAGGTGGTTTCAAGTCACAAGAATACAGCGCTCAAATCGGTCATCACATGGTTGTAAATGACCCATCATTGAGCGTTAATTTGAGAGAGCCTGATGTTTGGGTTAGGTTGGTGTTGCAACCGAATAGGGTTTGGTTACTTGGTGAAAGGATTCAGGGTGCAGGAGGATTGCCGCCTGGAGTACAGGGAGATGTTCTTTGTAAGGTCACAGACGAAGATTCTATGTTGTCTTCATTCTTGGTAATGCGTAGAGGTTCGAGATTAATCCCTACAAAGGAATCAGAAAATGAATTCGTTGAAATTCTGAAAACTTGGGACCCGTATCTCGGAAGAAATTCCAACGTCAGAGATCTAAACGGTAAAATGCGAAGACGTCACCCTTGGGGCGTAGTTGGTTTGTCGGTTGAAGAAGGAGAATCTTTGATTGAAAGAAATGAATCTGAAGTGAAAACAGTACCCCTTTCTACTTTGGAACCGTTGTGTGCATGGACTGATTTAGAAAAAGAGAATCTCTCAAAACATATCCGTGACCCGATTAATTTCCTTTGCATGCCGAACTTGGATACATGGGTATCTTGAATGATGGCTTTGCTGCCTAACTCATGGCGCTGACTGTACCTGTTCTGAGTAAGTTCCCGGCAACAGCCAGAATCACCTGCGTCTCTAGTGGGATTAATCTTGCATACGGTCAGGTGGATGGTAGACTAGTCATAGGTGAGGATGAGATCTCACTATCTCAAATTAATTGCATGTATGAATTCCCTTATGGTGATTTGCTGGTTGGTACTACAGAATCACTACAAATATTCAGAGATGGAAAGGAAATATCATCATCAGCACATGAAACAGGAATCGAATCAATATCGGGTAAAGGCGACTACGCTGTTTGTATCGATGGCTTGGGCAGAGCTCATATTGTGGATTCAAAAGGAGAAGAGACTCCAATTAACGAGACATCAGTTCTTTTTGCAAAGGTCGGTCATAGAATTGCAATCGCAACAGAATCCGGTAGTGTGAGCACTTACTCACAAGGTGGCATTAAACTCTGGGAAAGGCCAATTCGAGGGGATGTTGGAGAGCGGATAACCGCAATTGGTTGGAATGGCAACATCCTAGTTGTAGCAAGGGAAGGTCACGGATTGGTTCCAGGAGATGAAGAAGCTCTGGAAGTCGAATATTGGAGAGAAGGACAGTTAGAGAATCGGTTTGACGTCAAGCGACGAGTAATCGCAATTGAAGGTCCTTGGATGGGATTAGAT
>WTIV01000085.1 GCA_011525095.1 Methanobacteriota archaeon | reverse complement strand
CTTTCCACGCTTGCCTTCTTTCCCTAGGTGTCCGAGGGATATTTTCTTCTGGTCTTGGAGGTTCATGCAAGTATATTCTCTTGATATCATGGGCAGGTACTCTTCCAGTCATGGTTCTGCCAGCACCGGTATGAATGGCTCGAATTTTCTATTTTGAACCTTGATGTTTCATTATTGAACCTGCTTTGAACATCTTTTCTCTTTCGACAAATATTGAATCACTATCCGAGAATTCTCCTCGTGTTAGTGTAAGTCTGACCATTACAACGTCAGACCTTACTGCGTTAGCTCTACCTATTTTTGCAGCAACAAGTTTCCTTCTGGAATTTCCTGTTTTTGTTTCGATTCTATTTATTTCCCAACTAGCATCGTCGTGTTCAAAGATGTCACCGACGTGGAGTTCTTCGTCGTCGTCAATTTCTATTTCTTGAGTTCGAGTAAATGCACCCTCGCTCAATAAGAAAGGGATCAAAACAGGCTTTGGTGGGCGTAATTCTAGTGTGTGTACGTGACCACACTCATCACACTTTAGGAGGTAGTTTGTACCATCACCAGCCTTTCTCTCCTTCAGAATTTGATGTCCGCAGAAATCTCCACATCCGGGGCAATCTGTGACATTTTCAACCAATTCGTCTTCGACATACTCGTCTTCCATGGTCACTCCTCCCTTTGTCCGGGCCATTCGTTTTACCTTTGAGCCTGTCGGCGAATAACAATGCTTGAGAAGTCGAGGCCTAAGGGGCAAACATGCGCGAGGATGTGTTGGCTGCCATCCTTGCTGCAGACAAGGAATTATCTCGTGATGAACCTGAAGTTGCAGCTAATATTGGAAAGCAATTAGAACATATGGGACTATCAACTTGGTCTATATCTGTAAGAAGAAGAATTAGGGATGCGATTGCAAGAGTTCAGCCTAAGTCAATAATACAAACAGGAGCAGGCATCGGTCACTTGACCGCATGGATTTTAGATTACTTCGAAGGAAAAGACGGACTTGAAAAAATTCAAATTATTGAGGAAGGAAATAGGTTTGCAGTTATCTTGACAAGATTGTGTCAAAGATATTCCGAAGTGCCTACCAACATTGTTGTAGGTGCACCATCTCTTTTGACTAGCGAACTGAAAGCGTGGAGTATCTCGAAAGTAGGAGACCCACCAATACTAGAGAATGCAGATGTGATAATTGTTGATGCGCCAATGGAGAGGTTGGCTGATGATGTTAGTTCAATGCTTCCTCTGTTGAACAAGAGCGGAGTATTGTTTACCGTAGAACCCGAACCTCCAGTAGGTGATAGAGAAGAGGATGATCCTGAAGTTGTTGGATTCAACAAATGGATGGATTTGATTAGAGATTCAAATGAAACTCATCATATCGCATTTGCACCACTGTTTGGTGGTACGATAGTTGCCTGGTTGTCTAGGAGTTAGATGACGCTAGAGAAATTAGTTCATCCATTTGGAGCAGACCATAGCCGTAGTAGTCATCATGGTTGTTCTGGCCACCTTTCTTTTGTGAGGAATCTGCAATCCACTGTTTCAGGTTGTCCAACATATCAGTCCCTGAATCTTTGAGGTTAGGATTTGCTTCGAACATTAATGCAATCGCTCCAGTGACGTATACTGTAGCAGCACTTGTTCCAGATGAAAGCCCCCAATTGTTTCCAGGCATAATTACAGGTACTTCGTGCCCCGGTGCAACGACTTCTGGTTTTTCATCAGGGCTATTTCTTGGCATCATCGGAGGCCATAGTCTCCCATTATTGTCTCCAACAGAAGAACCGCTCCAAATGTTCCCATTTGAATCAACACCACCAACACATATCACTGTGTCAACGATTCCTGGAGATGCGACATCTCCATCATCATTCGCACCACCATCGTTACCTGCTGCTGCAACCACCACAATTCCCGCATTGTATGCATTTTCAACCGCATCTTCAACTTGGTCACCTAAAATTATTGAGAATCCAGATGCATTCCCACCTAGGGAGAGTGAAATTATGTTAACATCCTTAGCAATACACCAGTTTATTGCCTCTGCCACAGTTTCATCATTACCTTCTCCATTTCCGGATAGTGCTTTAGCTACATACAGATCAACGTCAACTGCTAGACCAGTTAGTGAACCATCTGCAACTAAGATTCCTGCCATCATTGTGCCATGCCCGTTATCGTCATATGGTTCATCTCCATTACCAATAAAATCCGACCAATCTGCGAGATTTAATTCTGACAAGTCGTCATGGGCCATATCTATTCCCGAGTCTACCATGCAAACACTCACACCATCTCCTGAATACTCATCCACTAGGTCATATTGAACGAGTCTGTCGAAATCTTCCTCTTTTTCCAAGACTAGTGCTGAGGGGCCCGAAAGGCTGATTTCTCCTGTGTATATCATGTAGGCAAAAATTCCAACAGCAATAAGGATTACACAAGAAGCGAAAACTGTCAGTTGTTGGATGAAATCTAGGTCGGTTTCTAGTTCTCCATCGGGAATATGAGGAGCAGGCTGCACGTTATCACCCAAGTGCTTCTACCGCTTCAACCAATGTTTCTGCGAACAATCTAACTTCATCCTCTGTGTTATACAAATAAGCACTGGCACGAAGTGAACCTCGGTCAAGTCCTTTGTTGTTGAACCACGAATGAACACAGTGCATTCCACTTCGAACCATTACGCCAGCTGCCTCGTCGAGTAATATCGCAATGTCATGAGCATCAATGTTGTCTAACAAAATTGAACAAATTCCTCCACGCTTTGTTGCATCTTCTGGTCCAATTATGCTCAGTCCATTGACATCTTTCAGTACAGAAGTCATCACTTTGTTCAATTTGACCTCGTGTTCGTGAACGTCATCTAAATTAATCTTTGAAATGTAATCAATGGCAGCATTGGTCCCTAGAATTCCGGCATAATTACCTAAACCGCCTTCAAATTTTGCTGGTGGTTTTGACCACACCATTGAATCGTAATGCGAAGTCTCTACGGTACTACCTCCAGATTGAATTGATCGCATGTTTTCGAGTAAATCCATTCTGCCCCAGAGAC
>WTIV01000228.1 GCA_011525095.1 Methanobacteriota archaeon | reverse complement strand
GTCGACAGTGGAGATATGTTGCAGAACCTAACGAATGGACTTTTCAAATCAACAACCCACAGAGTAGTAAATCCACCAGATGCAAGTTCTGACAGGTATTCAATGCCAATGTTTGTTCATCCTAGAGATGATGTCGACCTTACTCCACTACCCGAATTCATAGAGATGACTGGGGGAGAGGCATTGTATGACTCAATTACTGCTGGAGATTATCTCCACCAAAGACTGGTTGAAATTGGTCTAGCATCTTGAGGTTTTCAGCATGCGCTCGATGCCAGACATTCTCGCTGCAAAGAGGGATGGCAAAGTCTTGGCTCCAGACGATTTTCAATTCATTTGCAACAACATAAACCAGATTCCAAGAGAACAACTTGGAGCATTTTTGATGGCATGTCAGATCAATGGGTTGTCACCCGAAGAAACCTCCAACCTCACTCTAGCAATGTTGAACGCTGGAGAAAAGATGGAAACGCAGGCAGGCCGAGTTGACAAACACTCTACTGGAGGTGTTGGAGACAAGATGAGTATCATACTAGCACCTGCCCTTAGAGCTGCAGGTGCAACAATCCCGATGCTTGCAGGCAGAGGCCTTGCACACACAGGAGGTACCATCGACAAGTTAGAAGCAATTCCTGGATTCAATACCGGATTATCCATTGATGAGATGAGAAGCAATCCTTGCTTCATCTCACGACAGACCGATGATATTGCTCCTGCCGATAGAATCCTCTATTCGATTCGTGACATAACTGCCACTGTCCCACAAATCGGATTAATTACAGCCTCAATAATCTCGAAAAAAGCCGCTGAAGGACTTGAGAAATTAGTGCTCGATGTAAAATGCGGAAATGCTGCATTTATGCAAACCAAGGATGATGCGGTAGCGCTTGCAAAATCTATGGTGACTACAGGTAATATCCTAGGAATGGAAGTCACGGCTCAAGTAACTGAAATGGATAACCCAATAGGAAGGATGTACGGCAATAGTCATGAGATTGTTGAATGCATTCAATGCTTGAAAGGAAATGGTCCTGCTGATACAATGGAATTGGTATACGCACAGGCTGAGGCTTTGGGCTATGAAATTCAAGCCTCGATAAGTGATGGTTCAGCACTCAAGGAATTCGAAGAGATGTGCATTCGCCAAAATGTTGATTCCGTAGTTGTTTCACAATTGGTAAGTGAACCGTGGAGCATTCTAGATAGGGCACCAGTGTCAACAGAGATCATAGCACAAAGTTCTGGATATATTTCGCAAATCAATGCACTCACCATCGGTGAGGTCCTATGCAAACTTGGTGCTGGAAGAACCGGAGAAAACCCAGACATAGACCATGGAGTTGGTGCAGAACTATTGGTTGACATTGGAGATGAAATCACAGCAGGAGAAGCCTGGATTAGATTTGATATCCGTGAGGAGATGAGTGCTGAAATGGTCGTAACCATACAGAATTCTCTTTCATTATCTGAAACAAAACCATCAAAATCGACTAGAATTATCGAGATAATCGAGAACTAAAATTAGACGATTTTGATGGAAGCCGTCATATAGGAAATGTATGTCGGAAGGTTGCCGTTTTAGCTTAGTTGGTGGAGCGTGGGACTGTTAATCCCAAGGTCATGGGTTCGAGCCCCATAAACGGCGCCAAACTACAATCTCAGAGTTTGAGCTTGCCTAGGCAACTGCGCAAACAAGATTCAAGTTCAGAATGCGTGAATTCATAGCCGGACTCAAGAAGTCTAGTTGGCCTCACATCTTGACCCTCGAGAACTAATTTTTGACCCATTTTGCCGAATAGAAGTTTGATCACAAAGCCGGGAAGCGGAGCAAATGCTGGTCTTCTCAAGACCTTACCGAGAGTTTTTGCAAACTGCTTCTGCGAAACTGGAGATGGTGCAGTGAGGTTGTAGGCACCTTCTGCATCTTCTTTCATCATCAAATGATGAATCGCATAAATCTCATCATCCAATGAAATCCAGGATTGCATTTGTTTTCCGCCACCAACAGGACCACCTGCACCCATCTTTGCAGGTAGCAGTAACTTTGCCAAAGCACCACCAAGTGGAGACATTACTATTCCTGTTCTTATGTGAATTACATTGATTCCGGATTCTTTCGCAGCGTTTGAGGAGTTCTCCCAATCCCTGCACAGTTCTGCTAACATATCATCGCCTGAGGAAGATGTTTCATCGAGTACTTCTGTTCCTCTATTCCCGTAATACCCAATTGCAGACGAACATAGCATTCTGGTTGGAGGTTTGTCCAACCCTGCAAGTAACTTTGATAGATTCTGAGTGGGTATTATTCGACTATCTCTGATTAACTTGAGACGTTTCTTCGACCACCTCTTGTCGCCAATTCCTGCACCTGCCAGATGTATGACGGTGTCGAATCCGTTCATATCACCTTCAATTATCTCACCAGTGATGTCATTCCAAACTACAACTTTCGATGAATCAACATCGGTAGGTAATTTCGTGCTTGGACGAAGAAGTCTGTGAACGTCATGTCCTGCTGCTTCAAGGAATGCACAGAGCTGCAATCCGATCATGCCAGTTGACCCGGATACCAAAATTTTCTGCCTTGGTAATTCTGCTGTTAGCTGAATTTGTTTCAAATCGTTAGCTACTCTAACACTTCTGAATTCAAACATCTGCTTCATTCTAGGGAGGACGGTGAAACCTGCGGACCAACCAGTGAAGATGTGGAATGGGAGTTTGTATTCTACGTTGTCAATTACCGATGTTGTGCCGTTTGAATCCGATTCAAATTTGTGATTATGATTCCACGCACCGAATGGGCCTTTGATCATCCTGTCTGCGAATGACTCACCGCTCACGACACTGTGGTGCCTTGCAACCCACTTTTGCCTAAACGGCCCGAGTTTTACCTTGAAAATGGTCTCCTCACCATCAACAAGTCTACCAGCATTGATTGGTTTGATTCCTTCCCACTCAGGCATGATGCGTCTGAATGCCCCGTCACTGTTGTACCAATCCCAGAGTTGTTTTTTGTCGGCTGAGAATTTTGCAGTATGAGCAAAAATTGGCATATCATTCCCTCCTCTCGTAGCGTACGCTAGTTGAGTTTACCTTCGCATTTTTGAATAGAGTTTGTTGCGAAGTGGGTGAATTCGAATAAGTTTCTATGTACTTTTTTGTGCGGTATTTGCGCTTAGTTGAGTCGGTTGTCATGCAACGTATCTTGCCATATACAGGTCGCTCAGTCCAACCTCTATCGAATTTGCCCAATACCCATCCGATGCCAGTGTATGTGTTTGGATCTCTTCCATCAAGAGCCCATTTATCGTTGAGAGCGACCATGTATTCCATTGCCACCTCAGGAGTTGGAGTCCACTCGAGAATTTTCTTACCCCACAACATTCTGAGGTAATTATGAATCATGCCATCTGTTCTAAGCTGCCTTTGAGCTGCATTCCACAACTCGTCATGAGTTTCTGCATTTTCGAATTCTTCGAATGTGTAAATGTACGGGCGTGGGTCATTTTCATGTTCCTTCAACGTCTTTTGAGCCCATTCTGGAATTGACGCAAATTCATGATGATTTTGAACTTTGGAGCAGTGAATAAAACCTAGGTCTCGCCATACTATGATTTGATCCAAGAATGCCTCAACGTATTCTGGCAAATCCCACCAACCGGAACGTCGTCCATTGTCAGGTGGAATTATTCTTGAGATATCCCAATTGTACTTAGCAAATATTTCAGATAAAATTTGGTGAGGACTGATATGACCAAAGTGTAGATACGGCGAGAGGCCGCTAGAGCCGTTGAGTTCCGGTTGGTTTCGGTTCTCAGAATAATCGCTAAGCCTTTCTCTGAAGAATTCCCTCCATGCTGAATATGCGGCTATTGATCCACCTTTAGTGTGCTGAACTGGAGGGACACTGTGGTCTATTGCAAGCACAGATAGTGCTTTCAGTCCGATATCGTCAATTTCGCAAATTCTCCAAATGAATTCGTATGGTGTGACAGGTGTCTCGCTTTCTGCAAATATTTTCTCGACCTTTTCTGTAGAATATTTTGGTAGATGTCTTGCTTTATCGAGAGGAGATGCTTCCGGGAATTCAGACATGTGCTGAAGAATGGTCTTGTGAAGGTGGCGTCTGAGAGAGTAGGCAGTTGTGAAAGCCTTCTCTTGTTCAAGTGAGATGAATCCGTTTGAATCTACGGAATGAACCTCGCACTTACCGATCTCTACGGCAATCTCTCGAATTCTGCGAGGCATGTAAACCGGAAAGTCATCGATAACTAGGACATCAGCATACTCCATCCATTTTTCCAACAGGCCTCTTGCCTCGTATGGCTGGGTTTCGACGTATGGAACATAAGTCACGGGTGTATCTTCGAAGGCGTTCCTGTTATCCATCATTCCTTGTATTACAAATGTGTGTGACCTGTCATTTGCCCATTGATGGGCGATTGCAAGAGCTTCGATAACCACAAGAGGCTTTTGTCTTTGATTAGCTAATTCAATAGCATGTTGGAGACCGTGATTCCATTTTGATCTACGTGCTGAAATCATCCAATAAACTACACATTCTCCAGGAGGAGCCCCCTGGTTGAAAGTTTGTAGTCTATTCTTGGGAATCATGATTTCACTGTCCAATGTTGTTTGATTGTCTGTTTATGTTGTAAACATTGTATTCGAGAGGCTTTGAGAGCGGCCTAGTTGCCTTGATGGACATTCTTTTCCCACTCAATCCGTCCAGTGCGAGATTGTGCATTGTTTGTGAGACCCAATCCAAGTTGCCTAATTCTGCCAAAGTTGCCCACTTCAAATCTAGGATTTCTTCCGAAGAATCAGAGAGTTCGTCATTGTTTACATTGACATCGTAACACAAGAAAACGGCTGGCTTGTCTTTGGAAATAGTAGACCTTACCGCTGACAAACCAATGATAGAACCATGAACACCGGTTTCTTCAGTCAATTCTCTTATTACTGCATCTTCGGGTGTTTCTCCTTCATCTACGCTTCCTTTAGGGAGCCCCCATTTGTTTTGAAAGCGGCCTTGTGCCTCTTTTACGAGCAAAATTTTGTTGTTGTGAATGGCTCTCGCTGCTACACCTAAATCACAGAGTACGCCAGCCATGGTGTAAATGTTACATTGCGAGGTATTTATACAACCGTTTATCCCCCACAGGAAAAATAACGAGTTATTATAAAGTACAGTTGTGAAAACATATCATGCTCACAAAAAAGAGAGAGACTAGTATCGTTAATGCCGATGCGCTATTACCAACTAAATTTGGAGAGTTCAGGATAAGGGCTTTTCATGACCCAGACAACAACAAGGAACATGCACTTCTATACTTGGAAGACCCGACAAAGACTCCCTTGGTACGCGTGCACTCTGAGTGCCTAACTGGAGACGCTTTTGGGTCACTAAGATGCGATTGCGGACCCCAATTAGAAGCATCCATGAAAGAAATTCAGGAACACGGAAGTGGTGCTATCGTCTACCTCAAGCAAGAGGGGAGAGGAATTGGACTCTACGCAAAGATGCAGGCATATGCTCTTCAAGACAAAGGCCTTGATACCCTAGATGCAAATTTGCAACTGGGTCTACCAGCAGATGCAAGAACCTACGAAATGGCAGCAAAAATGCTCAAGTCGATAGGATACGACGAACTATTCCTGATGACAAATAATCCAGAAAAAAGATTACAATTAATCGAAAATGGTATCGATGTTAAAGACCGAGTCCCGATTCTAATCGTGCCCAGTGAACACAATCTTTCATATCTGAGGACCAAGGCATCACGCATGGGGCACTTGCTCGAAGTGTGATGTGATTTTATGTCAAAAAGTATCATTGGCCAGACTGCGCCCGATTTTGTGCTACAATCTGATGACGGTAGCATGTTCGATAGCTCATCACTGCATGGACAGTGGAGAGTTCTGTTCTTCTACTCAAGAAATAACTCTCCTACTTGCAAGAGAGGATGTTTGACTTTCAAAGAACAGTACGATTTGTTCAAATCCTCTGGTTGTACGATTGTCGGAATAGGGCCTGGGAGTTACGAGAAACTAAAGGACTTCAAATCCACAATTGGAGATCTACCGTTCCCACTACTTGCCGATGTAGATAGGTCAGTTGGTGAGTCATACAATATCCCAATGCACCTAGGACAATTTCCTACAAAATCCTCGTTTGTAATTGGACCTGACAACAAAGTCAAGTACGTATACGACTGGTTATTTAGACCTCGCAGACATGTTGCTAAGATTCTTGCAGAGATTTCCAAGGTATCCGGAGGTCAATAGATGTGGGAAGAACTGCTTATTGACTCAGGTCTCAATGAACGTGAAGTAAGATCAATTCTAGTATTGGGTTCCAACCCAAAGATGAAGGCATCTGAACTAGCAAAAGAACTAGGCACAACTAGACTAGATGCTTACAACAGTTTGTCAAGATTACAAGAAATGGGAATAGTAACCGTAACCGCTGACAGACCAATGAGATTCTCCAGCATGAATGTTCACCAAGCTATTGAGCACATTATCGGTATGCGAAAACAACAACTTAACCGCTTGGTCGAGGGTTACGATGAGATTTCAAAAAACGTCACAAAGGAAACAAAGACCGCACAAGCAACCCAAAGGAGTGCAGACGACCCACGTTTCGCTGTTTTGAAAGAAAGAGGAAACATCTACAGCCGATTGAAGAAGATGGCAGAGGATTCTGAAGAAAGACTGATTCTTCTTCTAGGACAATACGGTATCTTGCACCTTTGTAGAAACCCGGAAGCACTAGAAGCTGTAAACAATGCTGCAGTAAGCGGCGTGGTGTGCCAAATTATCACTCACTTAGACAAGAGGACAATCCGATTTTTCAACGAACTCCACGACTCAATTGAAGTAAGACATTCTGACGAGTTGGAATCTCTCGGCTTTGTTAAGGATGGTACTGAGGTCATTCAATACTTGAACATAGAAGACAATCCAGTTGGAAGAGGAAAGGATGACGCCGCGCTTATCATTGAATCTCCAGCCTTTGCTGAGTCGCATGTGAATCTAATCGACACAATTTGGGAATCAGCAGTGATGTTTGATACTGCTGTTGCAAGGTATACTGACAACCAAATCAACGACCCTCTGAGACTTACGATCGGTGAAGGATCGTTCCTAAAGAATATCACTTCTGCGTTGGGCATCAATGAGGAGTTGCCAGACGAAGACACCCCATTCGATCCTGATGCATTCTTTGCAGCAGGAAATGAAGTCAACCAAGCTCGTAAGAAGTTAACAGAAGGTAAACTGTCGAATCTGCAAGTACTGGGAATCGACATAGCTCTTATGTTACGACAAATTGGTAACAGAATCGGCAGAGAAATCGCATTTTCATTACGAAGTATCGAACACGACATAGAATTCTTGGACGAGATGATGGATTGGTGGGAGTATGCTGGATTGGGACGTCTCGAATACGACGTGGACCCAAATTTCCATGTTAGAGTTGGACTAAATCATCCACCTGTTGATGATCCCGATGCGCTTCCTATGTGGGAGATGGATGACGGCATTATCGAAGGTGCATTGTCTGCAAGATTCTCCAAGGACACGCAAGTGGCAATTCAAAGGTTAGAAGGAAGTGGAGTTCCTGATGACCTTTGGCATTACATTATACACAGACACACCTCACATTCCACAGAACTTTCCGATTGAGGAAATTAAACGGAAGTTAATATACTCGCCTAGGATGTTACAAAACATGCGCTTAGGAACACTTATCAAGTTCGCTAAGGAACTAAAGGGAAAGAAGCCTGTGGACATCGATAAAATACAATCTATGGGCTTGCTAGCAGTCAAACTAGGGCAGATTTGCGCACTCCGTCCTGACCTACTTGAGCCCGACAGATGTATCCAACTGCAAGAATTATACAGCCGAGCACCAACTATTCCATCCGAGAATTTTGAGAAACTTCTCTCAAAGTATACCGATGAAAATTTCCGCTCTGAGTTCAAACACATCGAGCCAGTCCCGTTTGCAGCAGCAAGTATTGGACAGATACACAGGGCTGAATTAAACGATGGCAGCAAAGTGGTTATCAAAATCATCAAAGGAGATTTCAAGAAATCATTCGAACGTGACGTCAAGAGAATGAAAAGATGGATGAAAATGGGATTATTCTTCAACCCAAAACTCAAGAAAGTAGGCAACCCGATTGGATTACTTAATCACATCGAGGATTATACTTTGAGAGAATTGAACCTCCTGAACGAAATCACTGGCAAAGAAAGGCTGGAAAAACTCGCTTCTCAATATAGCGATAAATTCCCAATGCCAAAACTGCGATTTCCAAAAATTTGGAAGAACCTTTCCAGCGAAAATGTACTCGTGATGGAAGAAGTTCAGGAACCTACCCTCGAATCTCACCTTAACTCTGGAACAATGGAATGGGAGGATCTTCTCCAATTGTTCAGAATTCATGGAGCATACATGTTCGGAATGGGTGTATTCCATGGTGATTTGCACCCTGGAAACGCAATGATGGGCGATGATAAGAACTTCATTTTCATTGACACTGGTGCTATTTGTGAGGCACCAGAACATGTCAGAAAGGCACTTTTTGGGTTCTTCTTTTTCCTAGCAAAAGGAGAATTGAAAAACGCTTTCGATGCAATGCTAACAATGGCAGATGTTGCACCAACTGGAAAGACTCTAGAAACATACTACGAATCAATGTTTGAGTTATATGATGGATTCGTAGGCACATCCGTCAGTGAGGTTTCGCTCACACAGCAGATGATGAAGACTGTGAAAGCTGCAGTTCTTGCAGGTTGTTCCTTTGGCGATGAAGCATTCCCAATCATCCGTTCCTTGATGTACATGGACGGCATGGTTTTGAAAGGACATCCAGATGTGGATTTAATTTCCTCAATGGGCCCTTACCTAGATGAATTTGCTACATTAATCGACACATCTACGCTCCTAGAAAGGGCACCGATGAGTAGCAGAAAAGCAGTGGAAAAAAACCCCTCTTTAATAACTAAAACAACGGCGTGAAAATTATGAATAGCGAAAAACAACCATCAGTGGCAATTATAGGAGCGGGGCCAGGTGGGCTCGCTTCAGCATTGCTTCTTGCAAAATCAGGAGTGAAGGTAACCGTCTTTGAAAGATCGCAGAGAGTAGGAGGCAGAAACAAAGTCTTCGAAAGGGACGGTTTCAAGTATGATTTAGGGCCTACATTCTTCCACTACCCAGAAGTCATCGAGGACATTTTTCAGGCAATTGGTCTCGACGCTCATGAAGAATTGAAGCTCAAGAAACTAGACATAAACTACAGACTTATCTTCGGCCAAGGTGGAATGCTTGACTGTACCAGCAACATCGACCAAATGGTTGAGAGAATTGCAGAATTGTCTGGAGAAAAGAACGCTCAAGGATTCAAGAAATATCTAGAAGATAACAGAATGAAGCTGAACAAGTCCAAGCAATGCCTTCAGGAGCCGTGGTTTGGTGCCACCGACCTATTATCGAAAAGAGCAATGAGAGTTGCTGGTGTCCTTAGACCACAGAGATCTGTTGCCAAAGACTTGATGAAAATCTTCGATGATGACAGATTGATGCTAGCAATGTCGTTCCAAACAAAATACTTGGGAATGTCACCATTCAACTGTCCAAGTTTGTTCACAATGCTTGCATTCCTGGAATACGAATACGGAATCTTCCACCCTATGGGAGGACTTGGTAGCGTCTCGGAGAGAATGGGAGAAATCGCTAGAGATATGGGAGTCGAATTCAGAATGGGTGAGGCTGTTACTGAAGTCATCATGGACAAGAAAACAATCAAGGGTGTTGTAACCGAAAACGGTGAATTCTATGCTGACAAGGTTGTAATGAATGCCGACTTTGCACAAGGTATGACCTCACTATTCCCTGACAATGTCAGAAAGAAGTGGTCAAACAAGAAAATCGACAACAAGAAGTACTCATGCTCAACGTTCATGTTGTATCTTGGTGTAAACAGAACTTATGATGACCTACCACATCACCAAATTTACGCCTCTAAGGATTATGTCTCAAACTTAGAAGATATCGAAAAGCACCACAGACTGACTTGGGACGACCCTTCTGTTTACGTTCAGAATGCATGTGTCACCGACCCACAAATGGCACCAGAGGGTTGCTCAACCGTCTATGCACTTGTGCCGGTGTCCCACATACATGAAAACATCAATTGGGATGATGAGAAGGACCCATTTAGAAACAGAATCATTGACCAGATTGAAGATAAACTCGGTTTTGAAAATCTAAGAGAACATATTGTATCTGAATTAATCATTACTCCAGAAGACTGGGGAGAGCACTGTTACAGAGGAGCTGTGTTCAACTTAGCACACGGACTGGATCAAATGCTATGGAGAAGGCCAAAGAACGAGTTTGATGAAATCAAGAATCTGTACCTTGTTGGCGGAGGAACCCACCCAGGAAGTGGCCTGCCAGTCATTTACGAATCAGCAAGAATCAGTTCTAAGTTAATTTGTGACAGTTTCGGAATTAGACCGGACTGGAATGGTGTTGACACATGGTTCGAGAGCAGAAAGCGACGCACAAAGTCATCGAACTTAGTTACACCACAAAAATCCGAAATTACACCAGGTAGCCCAACCCAATCTTGAGGAATTGAAATGGAAAGTCAGGTCATCGATGATGCATATTTGCAGTGCCAACAAATCTGCAAAAACGCTTCTACCACATTCTACAGTTCATTTTCTGCTTTGGGGTGGGAAAAGCGAAGAGCTGTTCACGCTGTTTATGCTCTGTGCCGATGGGTTGATGATATCGTCGACGGAGATGAAGAACCGACTGTCAAGATTAGTGATGAACTAATTGAACAAACCAATCAACGAGACTTCGTCTTAAGAGAACTGCACTCAGGCAGCGAGCCATCTAACCCGGAAGAGATCCATACCCAGAGGCTCATGGCCTTAGTTTCAATTAGAAACAAGTTGCATCAGGCGAAAGAAGGGAACATCTCATCAAATGACGAACCCGTATTTATTGCGCTTCAAGATGTATTTACCAAATTTTCAATCCGACTTCAGGATTTTGAGACAATAATCGAAGGAATGGAAGATGACTTGTTCCCTGTATTGTGCAATACTTGGGATGAGTTGCGTTCCTACTGTTACAAGGTCGCATCCGCAGTCGGATTAATTCTCATTGAGATATATGGGTATGAAGATAGAGCAGCCAGATTACACGCTATCGACTTGGGAATTCAGATGCAGTTAATCAACGTGTTAAGAGATGTTTCTGAAGACTATGGACGAGGTAGAATCTATCTTCCAAAAGAAGTATTGTCCGCTCATAACATCGATGTTGAAGACCTATCAAATTCTAACCTCCCTCAAAATCCATCATGGGCTTCCTTCATGAGAGAATACCTCGAGGTTGTCAGGAGACACCAAACCTCAGCGGTTCACTTATTCGAATATCTTGACCCACGGTCTCGAGTTCAACCAAGAATTATGCTAGATGCTTACACCAAGATTTTTGATGAAATAGTTAGACGCTCCGGAGATGTATTCTCCGCACCGCTCAAACTTTCAGTTACATCAAAGATGTCACTATGGATGAAAATCAACTACCTGAAAATTACTGCAAAATTGAGTACAAAACAGTAGGTGAGAACATGGAATGCAATATTGGAGCAGCAGGAAAAGCGGCACGCTTGAAACTCGGAATCGCAGCGGTTCTAGGAGGATTAGTTCTCGCAGGAATAGTCCTGTCTGGACTGCTTGATGGAACCATTTGGTGGCTAGGTGTTGCAGGGGCAATCTTTGGTGGCGCTTTCGCTATATGGGAAGCTAGAGTTGGTTGGTGTGTCGTAAGGGCGATGGGATTCAAAACCCCATTGTGATTTTCTCATTCCCACTCAATCGTTCCAGGTGGCTTGTGAGTAATATCGTAAACAACTCTGTTTACCGCACCTTTGACCGTGTTGGTAATTCTTGTACTGATCTTAGCTAGTACATCATGAGGAATCGTTGAGTACCTCGCAGACATACCGTCCAGGGATTGTACAGCACGAACTACAACGGTTTCTCCGTATGCCCGAACGTCACCGTGTACTCCGACTGAGCGTACGGGGAGTAATGCTGCAAAGTACTGCCATGGGATTTCCATTTTGCCTTCAGCCGCTGCTGCTTCCAATTCCTCTTCTACGATAGCACAAGCCTCTCTAACAACGTGAACTCTTTCTTTTGTGAGTGGACCAAGGCATCTTACCGCAAGTCCAGGGCCTGGGAAAGGTTGGCGGTCTGCCACCCTAATTTCGAGTTGTCTTGCTAAGTCTCTTACTTCATCCTTGTATAAATCACGTAGAGGTTCAACAACCTCTAGAGTCATTTCTTCAGGAAGGCCTCCAACATTGTGGTGACTCTTGATTGTGTCACGAACGCCACCACCTGACTCAATCCAATCAGGTGCAATGGTTCCTTGAACAAGGTACTTTGCACCAACTTTTGCCTGTTCTTCTTCGAAAATTCTAATGAATAATTCACCGATGATTTTTCTCTTTCTCTCAGGGTCTGTAACATCAGCCAAAGCCTCAAAGTAACGGTCTTCCGCAAATACTGTAGTCAAATTCAAGCCGTGTGCTGCAAGCATTTCTTGAATT
>WTIV01000250.1 GCA_011525095.1 Methanobacteriota archaeon | reverse complement strand
TGAGAATCGAAGAAACGATGCCTCTGGGAAGAGGTAGAGGTACTGCAAAAATGTCTTCTTCCCGTGAAATAAAGGATGAATTGATCTCACACCAAGGCGTAGATGATGTGAGAGACCTAGGTGGAAATCGCTACGAAGTTGACATCGCTCCAAAGGGTGGCGGGTACATCAAAGAAATCAGGGAAGTCGGTGTAATACCGCAATCCCCGTTCGAGGTGAGAGACGGTTGGGTCGATTGGACGATTGAATGCTCAGCTCAAAAAAGTAGAGAACTGGTTCAACTATTGAGGGAAGAAGGAACTCCGTACAGAGTGGTCTCAACAAGAGCAACTGGTTCCAGAATGCTTACACCGAAGCAAAGACTGATTTTTGATTCTGCTCTAAATGAAGGATATTGGGATACACCAAGACGTATTACTCTCAGTGATTTAGCTGAACTTCTAGGTTTGAGTAAATCCACCTTATCCGTACACCTTCACAAAATCGAGGGAATCGTTCTAAACGTGTTCGCAGAAGAGGTACGTCGGAACTCACCCTGAACATGTTCGTGCGAACATGTTCGCAAATTCATGAATAGTAGGAGCCCTATCCCCGTACCATGGCAGAACTACCTAAGACATGGGAAGACTGGGTCGCCAACTTTGGCGAATGGCAAGACAGAGTAGGTTTCAACAGAGAATGGCTAGGCGATTTCGACCTATCGATTCTGTTTGATTGGGACCGTGCAGGTGACGTTATCGAATTCGGTGACTACGCTGGAAGAGCAAAGTGGGAGAGAGCGCTACAAGTGCCTCACCAGAACATTCGTGACTCTCTGGTCGCAATGATCACCGTTCAAGGTGACACTGAGTTTGCATCAGTCGAACAACAGAGACACCTACTTGAGACAGCACCAACAGATTACGACCGCTACGCAGCAGCTCGTATCATGGCTGAAGAACAGAGACACGGTTGGCAAATGGCTTACCTTCTCATGACATACTTCGGACAGCAGGGACGAAGAGAAGCACAAAAGTTGCTAGAGCGCAACGCACAAGATGGTGACAGACTACTTGGTGCTTTCAACAGACCAATGCCACACTGGCTTGATTTCTTCAACTACACAATGTTCGTAGACAGAGATGGAAAGTTCCAACTTGGCATGCTATCCACATCTGCATTCAAGCCACTAGCAGCATCAATGGGACCAATGCTCAAAGAAGAGTCATTCCACCTTGGAACTGGTTCAAATGGACTACGCAGAATCATCAAGGCAGGAGTTATTCCACTAGACATGCTACAACGCTACATGAACAAGTGGGTCGCAACCGCTCACGACTTGTTCGGTACCGACTCATCCACATCCGCTCACTGGGCATACGTATGGGGAGTGAAGGGACGCTGGGATGAGCGCAAGAAACTCGAAGGCGAAGTCGAAGTTGACAAGGAAGTCCTCAACGAAGAGAGCCGTGGTCACTACCACGATGAAATCGTTAGAGAAGTCGAGAAACTAAACGGCTACCTACCTGAAGGATGCGGAGTAACTCTCTACGTTCCTCACGAAAACTTCCACAGAGATATCGGTGCATTCGGTGGCAAGAAGTGCTACACTAACGGAGAACTATTCGAGGGAAGCGACGAAGAATACGCAGAGTACCTACGCACCGTCCTACCAACACCAGAAGACGAAGAAGCTCTGAAAGAATTGTTCAAGCAGCAGTGGATCCAAGACAAGCCACTGACTCCTCGACAACTCGCTAGTGGAATCGGCGCAACTGCTTGAGGTGGTTTTTTGATTCCCGTCTCGCTCTACGGAGCCGACGAAGCGGAGTTAGAACGCTTCTATTCGGTACTACCAGGATTAGTCAGCGATGCGTACGAGGATCGTCCGTATCAGGAAACTCTGTTTGCTGTAACTGGTGAAGATATCATAGAACACATCGAGTTAGCTGACTCTTGGGCAGAGAACACACCATTTGCTTGGCCTGAAGATGTTGTCATGGAGGTTAACATGGCAATTCAAACAATCAAGTACCCTGACGTGGGATTACTTGAGCACTTGTTGACATTGGAAAACATAGACTGCAAAAGAGTCTCAACCTGGATGCACTTTGAGACCAATGTCTATCCAATCTACACCAAAGAAGCGTGTGACGGCCTAGAAAAGCTAGGTCTGCCCACACCATATCTTCCAAACGATATCGCTTCATACGGATTGTATGTTCAAAGACTTGAAGGACTGAAAATCCACGCCCCAGCCGAAGGAATGCCAGAAATCGGGCTACCTAGAGCCCGCATTTTGCAACTCGGCTTGGAGCGATTTGGATGAAAAATGTCTCAACTCACCTAAAGTTGCTTGCTGTTGCGATAATTTGGGGACTGGGTTGGGTAGCTGGCAGAGTTGCCGCACTTGAGATACCACCATTTACTGCTGGATGGGTCAGATACATCATAGCAGTAGTGTGTTTTTTGGTTTTTCTGAAAGTAACGAAACAATGGATTCTTCCTGCAAGAGATCAATGGAAAATAATTACCGCAATCGGTTTTCTGTCGACCTTTCTCTATCAGGCATTTTTCATGTATGGGATGAAATGGACTGCTGCGGGCGATGCTTCGTTGATGATAACTTTCAATCCAGTGTTTACGGCGATTCTAGCAATACCATTTCTTGGAGAAAAATTCGATTTTAGACTTGGTGCGGGGCTGCTATCAGCCGTTTGTGGCGTTGTTGTAATCGCCTGGTATTCACCAAATGTAGACCTTCCAGTAAATGAGAGACTTCTAGGAGATGCATTGATTGGAATGGCTGCTCTATCTTGGGCTTGTACAACGATTTTGATGAAGAAAGCAATGACTGGAGAAAACCCGATGTCTCCGCTACACCTTACCGTATGGTCAAGCGTTATTGGACTTCTAATCCAAACACCTGCGGTAATTTGGGAATACACTCAAGTTGGATTCCCGACCGATGCTTCACTCGAAGGATGGGCGTGGCTCGCTTTCCTTGCTATCTTCTCAACAGTCTTGAGTTACGTTTGGTTTGCTGACGGAATTCGAATCATCGGAGCAGGAAGGTCGGCAATGTACGTTTACCTTGTACCAATTTTTGGAATACTCAGTGGATGGCTAT
>WTIV01000143.1 GCA_011525095.1 Methanobacteriota archaeon | reverse complement strand
ACCTGATCCGGAACCAGAACCCGAACCTGAGCCCGAGCCTGAACCTGAACCAGAACTAGAGCTTGAACCAACGCTTGATGACGCATTTGCTGCTGCAGATACTGACAATAGTGGTGGATTATCGGTCCAAGAGATCGCTGATGCAACAGGTATGGGTCTAGAAGAAGCAGAGAAAATTCACGCAGAAGCCGATACCGATGGCGACGGTCAAGTCACTCTTGAGGAGTTAAAATCACAACCTGAAGTGACTGAAAGAATGGCACTTCCTAAACCGGTTAAGCCAATCCGGGCCGGGATCAAGAATACACCACCTGCGCAACAGCCTCAACCGATTAATCAACAGCAGCAACAGCAAGCTTGGCTGGCTCAACAACAGCAGCAACAACAGCAGCAGGCATGGCTGGCTCAGCAACAACAGCAACAACAACAGGCAGCTTGGCTTGCTCAACAACAGCAGCAACAGCAACAGCAAGGCTGGGGACAACCTGTCCAGCCTATGCAACCTACCATTCGTTCAGGTTTACATTGCCGTGGTTGTAGAATTGGCGTGGACCCAAATTGGCGTTTCTGCCCAGTTTGTGGAACACAGAACCGCTGATTATTCGATGAACTTCCCATCGTCTAATATCTGTGAATCATCCAGCCATATTGATGGTTTTGTGATTACTCCTGGGATGTGAATGCCGACTGATGCATTTCCACCTAGACTAGTATTGTCACCAATTGAAAAGTAGCATGTTCCGAGTTGCTTCTCGTCTTCTAGTACGTGACCGGTAATTTGCGCATTAGGGTTCATACCAAAACCGAATTCAGCAACTGTCCAAACCAATTCTCTGTCTTTTGAGCGAAGTTTTGCCGCTGCCTCTCCAAACTGTTGACGTATTTGGGCAGCGGTCGAATCTCCTTTGATATCGATGACAATCCCGTTCTCAACAGTCAACTCTAGTGGCTCTTCAAGCAAGGTTGATTCCCAGGTACCGTCAATAACGATTGTTCCATTCATAGTTCCTTCTTTAGGTAGTACGAATGCTTTACCTGCAGGAAGATTTGTAATCATCCTAGGTCGATTGCAGATACCATTGTCATCTAGGTTCCAATCCTTCCATGATACTTCGAATTCTACATCTGTACCTTTTGAATCTTTGACATGGACCAACTTCTTGCGCCGTAATTTACCTGAAAATTCAGATAGGCTTTTCTTGATTTGATTGAAATCTGCAGTCATTCCACCGCTAACGAACATATCGTCAGTCATACCAGGCATTGTGGCTACTCTTGCTCCTTCTTTCAGCGCCGCTCTAATCGCCCTGGTGTGAGTTAGAGAGTACTTTGTTGGTGCGATCACAATTTGTTGTTGCTTCATTAAGTTGGCTACAGGAGTGGGAGGCTCCTCGGCGTGATGTCTTCCCTTCGGCATAACTATGAGAAGAACTCTATCTGAACGCTCGGTCGCTGCTTTGTGCAATGCTTGTCCAATTTGACCAGTTGTAGGGTCACATACGATTAGGACATTTTCTCCTCTTCTGATATCCATACAAGTGTGAGTCACGCGTTTTGCGGATTCGAATAACGCCTGTTCTAGGTCTAAACTTTCCAAGACCTCAGCCACATTCTCTTCTAGCGGCTCTTCGGATTCCACAACTTCTTCCAGTTCCAAGTCGTCGTCGTCAACCTTCACCTCTCTCTCCTTTGGTTTCCGCCGGAATGGAGAGGCCATGACGAACCCTAGTACGTTCACGCCTTCAAGGTGTGCCCGGCACCACGTGAAATCTTGAAGAGAAAACACCTGCTGGCTTGAAACATGGGAGCAAAGGAAGATTTCATGACACGCGTCAATGATTTGTACAGATTCGAAGCTATTCAAGGACATCTTGGTTGGGACCAAGAAACCATCATGCCAGCAAAAGGTGCTAAGGCTAGAGGGGAGATACTTGCATGGCTTGCTGGACAGCGCCACAGCAGACTTATCGATGAGAAAATGGGTTCACTAATCCAAGAATTGGAAAAATCGGAACACGACGATTATTTCTCTGCAAATCTCAAAGAGATGAGAAGAAAATATGACGAGGCTGTAAAACTACCAACTGAATTTGTATCTGAGTTCACAAAAGTACGTAGTGAGGCTTTGTTAGCATGGCAACAGGCTAGAAGTGAGAGTGACTTTTCTCAATTTGCACCTCACTTACAGAAGTTAATCGATTTAACTCACAAGAAAATCGAGTATTTAGGCTGTGAACATACTCCGTATGATGTATTGCTAGATGAGTATGAAGTTGGAATGACAGTAGGGGATTATGACCCGCTATTTTCAGGCTTGAAAGCTAGACTAGTGCCCTTACTTGCAAAGATTATGGAATCGGGAACAGAAATTCCAAGGCTTCCTGAAGACATGGTATTTCCCGCTGATGCGCAAGAAAAGTTCTGCAACAAGGTTAGCCGCGCAATGGGCTTTGATTTTGAAGCCGGTAGAATGGATAGGTCGACACACCCATTCTGTGCAGGACTTTGGCCTGACGACACCAGATTCACCACAAGATTCGATGAAAAAGACCCGTTCTCCTGCCTATATGCAGTAATGCATGAGTCAGGGCACGGCGTTTACGAGCAGGGTCTGCCAAGAGAGCACAGTTTCTCACCGGTTGGTGGAGCTGTATCTTTGGGCGTGCATGAGTCACAGTCTAGGTTTTGGGAAAATCAAATCGGTAGAACTGCAGCATTCTGGCATGTCGCTATGCCATGGTTCAAGGAACAATTCCCAGATTGTCCTGACTGGACTAATGAGACTCTTGACTTGGTTGCAAATGAAGTAAAGCCTGATTTCATTAGAGTTGAAGCCGATGAAATCACATACAATCTTCACATCATGATAAGATATGAAATTGAGAAAATGATCTTCAATGAGGGGCTCAAGGTCGAAGATATTCCACAAACATGGAATAAAATGATGAGAGATTGGTTTGGAATTGAAGTTCCAAATGATTCCTTAGGATGCTTGCAGGATATCCATTGGTCAATGGGTGCATTTGGTTACTTCCCAACTTACACCCTAGGGAACCTATACGCAGCTCAATTGCTTCAAACAATGTCAGAGGAACTTGGAGATATCGATG
>WTIV01000060.1 GCA_011525095.1 Methanobacteriota archaeon | reverse complement strand
GCTACTGGGACCCTGTTTACTGCACTAGGAATGATGGTAATCGAGGCCATAGACGGGAAAATGGATACCACCACTGTAGTTAGTGGCGATATCATCATTCTACAACTTGATAACTTCTCTAGATTCTTTGAAATTCTGTTCCTAGCGGCTGTTCTTCTTGCATCCATGGCAAGTTTGGATAGAATTCCAGCACACACTTTCGAAGGAAAGAAGAGTCTGGAAGAGTTGTACGACAACCGCCGTCAAGCAGATTTCTACATCTTGATGCTAACAACAGCGATTGGTATGTGCACAGTTGCACTTGCACAGGACCTTTTCGTACTGTTCGTAGGTCTAGAATTAGCAAGCCTAGCAACCTATGTCCTGGTTGGTTTCCATAAGGAATCAAAGTCTGGTGCAGAATCTGGTGTGAAGTACTTCATTACCGGGTCAGTCGCAAGCGGAGTTGGATTGTACGGTCTATCACTACTATACCTCGAATTCGGCAGTCTTCAACTTCATGAAATCGCAGCACTCTGGTCTGAATCATCTGTTCTTGGATTGATTGCACTAGGTTTGGTATTAGTTGGATTCGGATTCAAAGTTTCTGCTGCGCCATTCCACTTCGCGGCACCTGATGCATATGCTGGGGCAAACTCGCCAGTTGCTGGTGTTCTAGCGACAGCGTCCAAGGCAATGGGAATGATTGGATTGATCAGAGTCTTGTTGGTGATCGCACTTCCAGAAACAGGTGAAGAAGAGAGTGCAGTTTGGTTGTACACTCTTGCAACACTTTCAGTCATCACAATGACTTGGGGCAACATCGCAGCATTAGGCTCAACTAACCCGAAGAGAATGCTTGCGTATTCATCAGTAGCACACGCTGGATACATGCTTGCAGCAATGACCGCTGTTGGAGCATGGAAGTGGGGAGAGGTCGATGCACCTGCAGACTATGCAGATGCGATTGTAGCAGCAGTGTTATTCCATCTATTCGTGCTTGTTGCGTTCAAGTTGGGCGCTTTCCTTGTTCTTGGTCTACTTGAGATGGAAGGTGGAGCAAGTCGATTGTCAGCACTATCTGGACTCGCACGCAGGGACCCACTAATCGGTACTGCGATGTTTATCTTCATGCTAGCCCTAGCAGGAGTTCCTCCTCTAGCAGGCTTCATGTCGAAGTTCCTAGTCATCGCTGGAATCGTTTCAACAAGTGTTGGAGAACTTTGGATGAACGGAACAGTATCCTTCTCTGACCTACATTGGGTCTGGTGGCTTGCTCTTGCAATGTTTGTAAACAGCGCAATTTCAGTATTCTACTACCTGAGAATTGGTGTTGTAATGTTCCTAGATGTTCCTGAAGAGGGACGTCGCAAGCCACTTCCATACGGAGCATCGATTAGAATGGCAATTTGGATTTGTCTAGTCGCAACAATTCTACTTGGATTGTCCGGAGACACACTAATCGATATGTGCTATCGTGCGGCAGACAGCCTAAATTTAGCCTGAGCACAGTATCAGCCTTCAAGTAGGAAGGGCTTTTCGCTCAATTCATGGGCCGTAGGCGTGAAGAGAAAGTAGACGAGGAAGAACTAGCTCGTCTTATGGATAATGCGGAGGGTGAATCCTCTAAGATCCGTGTCAAGATGCCTAACTCCAAAGTCAACGAGATGTTCGCGATCGCTGAGCAAATTCTTGGTGGTAGGAGAGTAACCGTTCTATGTGCTGATGGCGAAACACGCATGGCTAGAATCCCAGGAAAAATGCGACGTCGACAGTGGGTAAGAGAAGGGGATTTGATTATCGTATGGCCTTGGGATTTCCAAGATTCAAAGGCTGATGTTAAGCACAGATATACCAAGACACAGGCAATGTACTTGTCTAGAAAGGGAGTTCTACCATCAGAAGTCGATGTGTTCGGTATGAACACTACAGTTGATGACTTTGATGATGAAGACGGACTGTTCGCATCATCAAATACTGATGAGGAAGCACCGGAAGAAGAAGCGATTGAGGAAATGGATGACGACGATGACGACGATGAGATTAACGATCTCTTCGGTTGAAATCTCAATTCCAAACCCGTCCTGGCTTCGATAATGAGGAGGCCACACCATGCGACGTCAACCGGACTGGGACAATGAATTGTCCAAGGATACCAAACAACGTCGTCACAACCGCAGGCGTAGCAAGGGTAATGCTGACGAGCAATACATGGACAAAGAGTCGTCAGAATTTATTCGTTCACTGGAGTCATCAAAAGGGACAGGCTGGATGGCTGAAAAGAAGTACAAACGAATGTTTACTGAAATCGAAGAAGGTCTCTCGGGGGTTTTGGGCGACGGACCGTTCGAGTGGGTAGACAGGCGTGTATTCGACGCGGTTTTTGACAGACTTACATTGATGAGTTTGTACAAATTAATGAAATCAGGAATTATCGATACCCTAGATTTCCCAATTGCAAGAGGAAAGGAAGCCCACGTTTTCCACGGAACAGGGGAAAACGGGCCAATAGCTGTGAAGATTTTCCACACCTCGAATGCGGTGTTCAAAAATCTGGTTCAATATATCGAGGGTGACCCGAGATTTGGCGGTCTAAGAAGAAGACATAGAGACCTAGTTGACATTTGGGTGAGAAAGGAATTTAGAAATTTATCTCGCTTAGAAAAATGGGGATTATCGGTTCCTAAACCACTTGGCACTCACAAGAATGTCCTTGTAATGGAGTATTTGGGAACCGATACCGCTCCTTCACCAAGATTGAGAGATGTTGAGGTAGCAGACGCTCAATCAGTATACGAGGAATTGCTTGAATTCCTCGCAGTTACATGGCAAAAAGCAAACATGGTTCATGGTGATTTTTCTCCTTACAACATAATGTGGCACGGCGATAAACCGGTTGTCATCGATGTAGGGCAAGCAGTTGTTCAGTCTCACCCTAAAAGTCAGGAATTCCTTGTTCGAGATGTTACTAGATTGGTGGAATGGGCCAATAAAAACGGACTCGATGTCGAATTAGCCGAAGCTATGTATGACGTTCTAGAGATGGATTTGTCGCATATCGATATGAAACAGGAAGAGGAATAGGACCCACACATGGGTTGAAGAAGGGTAGGCTTCACGCAAGCCTCATGCGTCAATCTCTTCCGAGAGTTCCTAAGGACCGTATTGCGGTACTTATCGGTGCTAAGGGTGCAACTAGAAGAGAGTTGGAGGAAGCAGCAGGATGTAAGAGCCTGCAAATCGATTCCAATACTGGAGAAATAGAGGTCACATGGCCTGAAGCAGGTGAATATGACCCTGTCAAGGCACTGAAACTACCTGATGTCATCAAGGCGGTTGGAAGAGGAATGGCCCCCAGTAGAGCCATTCAACTGCTAAGAGATGATTGGTTCTTCGAGATGGTTGAACTAAGAGATCACGTTGGCAAGCGCTCAAAGCAACAGAGGAGAATCCGTGCTAGAATTATCGGCTCTGAGGGTAAAATCAGGAAGATGATTGAACATCACACAGGTACTGAAATTTCGATTTACAAATCGACGGTTGTACTTGTTGGTGAAGGATATGGCCTTGCAAGCGCAAGACAAGCAATCGAAATGTTAGCAGGTGGAAGCGAGCATGGGACTGTTTTGAAATTCTTAGAGCGTGAAAGAAAGAAAATGCGTCTTGAAGCAAGAGCAATCGATTACATCGAAGAAAAGGCGACATCTACTGAGACAAGCGATTTCTCTGGTCTAGTGCCTGGTCTAGCAGACGTTGCTACCAGGAGAAATCGTAGACTCAAAGCAACACAGGTAGACCCTGAAAATGAAGAAGAAGTTGCCGAAATGATGGATTTGGCAGAAGACGAAGAGGTCAGTTGGGAGGAGGAGTGACTCTCTTCTTTTGATACCAAGCGACTGCAAATCCTGTCAGTACCAAAGCAATGATTCCCGGAGCGAAGGACGGTACAACCCCGACTCCGGAAACTGAAGCGCCCGTTACCATACTGTAGTGGTAATTATTTGACTCATCTCTTTCATCGATAGCGTTTGAAGGGTCGATTACTAGTCGCAGATCCCATTGCCCGGTGTTAGGAACGACGTAATCCCAAGTTATGTATTCACACTGACATTCATCAGAAAGGTTTCCTCCCTCTACCACAACCGTTTGCATAGTGGTCCAATCAACCGTTGAATCTCTGTCTGCTGGTGCTGCTTGTAGGTGAACTGTAACAGTGCCACCATATGCCTGATTTGCTTCTAACAAACTCGTAACTTCGATTTGTCCATTTGTGTCCCCGGGTCTTGCAACTAACCTGTCAACACCTGTTTCAGTAGCGTTCCAAGATAGGTCAAGACCGGGTAGAATTTGGAACGAGTTTGGGATTGTAACCAACTCATTTCCAGCATTGTCTGTAACGATCGCTCTTACCATCAGGTACTGTCTTGATTTGGTTGCCCAAGATGCAAGACCCATTGTGCCTTCTAGTCCAGATACTCCAAGGTCAATCCACCTTCCTGATTGGTCAGGTGTTGCTCCAACCCCATTCAAATCAAAGCCGTACTGAATTTTTGAGTTGTCTAAATCTATTCCGGAGCCCAAGTCTTGTGCCGAGAATGAAATGTTGACGGGGCCAACATGGCTAGTGCTGAGTTCATCCACACTCCATGAGATACCTTCAGGTTCTGTAATATCGACCTTTATGTCTACATTGACAGGTGAACCAATATTTCCAACCTTATCAACAGCTCTCATAGAAATTTGGTGTTCACCTTCGGAGAAAGTTAGGGTTGTGCTGGATGATGTGACATCACTCCAAACAGAATCCTGTTGAATTTGCACGTAATCTAGACCAGAGCCACTACCGTCGTCAGTTGCAGAATCAAACCCTGAGATTGTTACCGTGGTGCTATCAATCCATTCATTTCCATTTCCAACAGTTGGTGTAGTCATTGTTGGCGCTGTTCTATCGATTCCGATGAACATCGTTTTACTGGCAGACAGACCTGAGCCATCCCAAACAGTCAGCCTAGGGTTGTAAGTACCCTCGGCAATCGCTCCAGTACTCCAATCCCAGCCATTTGCTAGTGTTCCCGGCCCATCGTCAGTAGGAGTGCCTGGTCCCGGAACATTTGCTAGACTTGCATGTGTTAAGTCATCATCAGAAGCATCCCATGTGAAGAATAGTGTTCCATCTGCAGCAACGGAATACCATGCTCTGTCGAGAGCGGTTGTACCACTTCCTACACCTGTGTTAGATAATGCGAAGGATGTTATTACCGGAACTTGATTGACGATATTGAATTCTCCACTCGTGAACCATTCTGTGAAGTCATTTACATCAGAATCATACGCTCTTGCCCTAAATGTCCAAGAGTCGTTATCGTAAACCGTGGTATCGACGTGTTTCAACCATGGTGTTGAGGTGAGGTTGGCTACAGTTGACCAGTTACTTCCGTCCCTAGAAATTTCAATTTCGATGCTAGATATGTTTCCAACTCCCGAAGAAGTGAAAGTTAGGGTGAACAAGCCTTTGACATCCTGATTAGCATTAGGTCCGCTAGAGAATTGGATAGATAACTGACTATCTGAGGATTTAATCACTCTTTCATCGTCCAAAAAAACCTCACTACTTTGCCCCACAGTCATGATGACTGTGACTAAGAGTGCCAAGACGATGCGTCTCATCATTCCACTGACAGTGCCTTCCTTCCTTCAATGCTCGCATTGCAACACCCCCCTTCGGGGTGTGTTGTTACCTGAAAACTAGTTGTCCGATGCGGGCTTACAGTCGGTTGTTTCAAGTGCTACGCCTTTCCTCTAGGTTACATGGCAAGGGGCTTTGTTTCCGCAGTCGTCCTCGCGTTGATGCTTGTATCAACAATGCCGCTATCGGTAAATGCAGAAGATAGTGGTGGTGTTCAAGCCTCCACTTCGACCGTTGCGATCTCTCCTTCAAATCCTGTTGAAGGCGGTTCAGTAACCATCAGACTGACTTTGTATAATTCAAACAACTTTGATGCCGAGGACGTATTCTACGGATTTTATTGGAAAGATTATCCAGGTAATCTAATCTCTGCCAATACGGTAGATATACCTGCACTGGGAACAGTAGATGTTGAGGTTGTAAAGTCCGGACTAACTGTGGGAGAGCACAAAGTTTGGATTGAATTTGAATACAATAATGGTGGGATGGAATTTTTCTATTCTGAGATTGTAGTAGCGGGTTTGCCTGATTTAGAAACATCAACAATTACAACCAGTCCCTCGAGCGTGAAATCTGGAGATGCATTGTTAGTTTCAACACTTGTAGAGAATACAGGTTCTGAAGACGCGGATGCTAGCAGGATGCAGATTGACCTAGATACTCAAAGTGAGATTGTCAACGTTCCAGCAATACCAGCAGGTGAATCAGAATGGGTTAATCACTCGATGATTGCACCATCCTCAGGAACCCATGACATCGCTGTGACTCTCGATTTGGATGATGCGGTTGTAGAAGCAGATGAAGACAATACATTCCTTTCTTCAGTTACAGTTGATACGAGAATGGATATCACTCACTTCGGCGACCTATCCATTACAGTTGGAGACGGTGACTTACAAGGGCCTTGGACAATTTCTGGGACTATTGTTAGAACTGATGGCAGTGGCACTACAGAAGTGCCTATGCGCATTGAGATCAAAGATGATAATGCAGTTGACATTCCTTTACCCACATTCTATGTCAATATCACAGGTGGAGAAAGTGCCCAGCAAGCTTGGTCATACGAACTTCTGTACAGTCAAATCTCAAGCCTATCAGCCGGTAACCATCAGGTAACTGCAGCAATCGATCCCTACGGTACCGGCAATTTCATTCAAGAGAGTACCTCAAACGACCGAATAAGCGCTTACTTCGACAAGTATGACGTTCCCGATGTTGCGGTTGACCCATATGCTGTGCCATCAAAAAATATCGTAAACAGCGGTAACAATGTCGACTGGAGTGTATCGATTACTAACACCGGTGATGTTGAGGTAAGGGGCAAATTGATTTACACATGGGAAGGTCAGACGGTGGCAGAATCATCTCAACCAATTATCACAATCCAAGCAGGTGATTCTTACCTATGGCAGAACACCTTAGCCACAGAAAGCGGTTCACATACCGCGTTTTTCGAAGCACAATGGGTGCCTCTCTCGAGTTCTTATGATTTGAATCCGCTCAACTCATATGCAAACGGCAGTGTTGAGGTAAATGCTCAACTTCGCCTTACATGGTCTAGAACTTCAATGGAGTTGGTCGACTCTAATCAAGAGGCAGCGACATTCCCATTGATGTCTGGCGATGAATACACGGTTTCAATCAAACTCTCATCTCAAGAAACAGGTACTGTTTCTTATTCGTGCGAAAATGAGTTAGGCGAAGTTTTCGAAGAAATTGACGTCACTGTTTCAACCGGCGGACAAATCGTTTCTGTTGAATGTACATTCACAGCATCCGCACCATATACCAACATCAACCTAGTTCCGAATGAGACTGCGGTCAGTTCAACTCAAACTTGGAATTGGGATTCCAAAGAATCGAGCAGCAACGTAGCTGATGAAGCAGGAAATATGACATTCCAAACCGCAGGTATGATTGCAGTAATCTGTGTTATTCTAATTGCAGTGCTGATTGCAGCTGTAATTCTAACCCGTGAAGTAGAAGAAGAAGTAGAAAGAGACATTTTCGATTACTGTCCAGCCTGTGATGGAGAATTGACAGGTGGAGAAGATAGGTGTCCTTGGTGTACTTTCAATCTCAAGAAAGCAAGGAAACAGTTCCACGATTGTGAGAGTTGTGGTGAATCAATACCGGACTTACTTGCTAACTGTCCGTATTGTGGTGCTGACCAAGACGTTTCCAAATATTTCGAGCAACGACAAAGAAGAGTCATCGAGAAAGAGGAAGTGCCACTTCAAGAAGAAGAGGAGATTGACCCTGAAACAATCCACGCTGCAGGTTACGAAGGATTTGATGAGGCTGTCAAAGAATTTGGATATGATTCCGATGATTTAGAAGAGCATTGGGATGAAAACATCGCCAGGGCAGAGGCAGAAGTTGAAGCCGCTTACGATAGAAGGATGGCTGAAGAAGAGGTTGATATGGATGAAGAAGAAGCCCTATCGACTGTTACAACGACATTGAAGTCGATTGAGGAAACCTTCGAAGGCCATGATATCGACGCAATTCTTGAGGACAAGGACATAAAGGCTCACGCAGATGATGGCGGAGAGTTATCAGCCAGTGATGCTGATATTCGTGGCAAGTTGTATGAAATTACAGGCGAAGAAGGTGTAATGCCTGGAGACGAGGTTCTAGTTGGTATGGGAATACAAGACCGTTCTCTTGCAGGCAACGTTCTACCTGATGACGCGATGGATTTCTCGTTTGAAGATGAGGCAGATGAACTAGATCCGGTGAAGGCTGCAGCCGCTGAGAACAAGCGTAGACGCGGAGTTAGAAGGCGCCAAAAGAAGGTAGAAACAGCTGAATGCGGTGCATGTGGCGCAGATATACCGGTAGATGCAAGCGAGTGTTCTGTGTGTGGAGCTAAGTTTGAATGAGGGTTCTAAATGGAAAAGAGTAATCACAAGATTACTACAATAGTAGGCATTCTTGCATTGTTTTGGGGAACCTTGGGAATATCCGTAATATCTTGGGCAGCATACACTCAAATTACCTCTGGTGATTACCAAGGAGGAACTGGCGGGGTTATTTTTGGACTGATATACAGTGTTGTGGCAATATCTGGAGCGATTTTGATGCTCAAGAGAAAGAAAATTGGCCAATACATGCTCTGGTTTATCGAACCCTGGGCAGCCATAGATAATACTCTACACTACGATGAGCTATCTGCTCCTTACCTTCTTCCACTCACCCTAATTGTGATTTGGTCGCTGCCTACGATAATTGGGAAAGACCTCGAATAAGATTTGATGCCTGTCAGTACTCATAGGGTTCGTCATCGCTATTGCTCGGCTGACCCTCTTGACTTCATTCAGGCAGAGTATCCGAGTCCATGATTTGGTTTCAACCCATCGAGGGGTTCCATTCATACATTGGTAGCGCCTCGGATTCGTTGATGAGGCCAAAGCATGCAATGTCTGCATTTGTAATGCTGGCCATATTGATGACCTCAACAATGGGTTGCATTGGACTTGTTCCTGCACGTGAATTCATGGAAGATTTGCGCCCAGCACCAGAGATGATTGAGGTAGTTGAGAAAATCAATGCCTCCCATGTTTTCACTACAGATGTAGCTGATGTTGCAGGAAGCACTTCATACTCGAGTGTGCAAAAGTTCGAGGTGGATTCCGATGTAGTCGAAATAAGTGCTTATATCTCTGCTGCGATGCCACTTGAGTTGATTTTACCCAGCACACCAACCGATGTAAGGTACGTAAGAGCATCTCTAACCGATTCAGAGGGTAATCAAGTTTGGTTTGAAGAAGTAACAGAAACCGAGAGAAAGATGGTAGCAACTTTCTCGCAACCACTTGCAGAAGGGTCGTGGACTCTTAGCGTAGATGCTAGAGGATATGGAGAAGAATTTGCAAACCTCTACAAGGACTCATTCCAAGTATTAATCAAAATCGAGAGAAAGTGTTGGGAGTATCCAAACGAAGTTGGATGTGCATACGACTAGACTAGACTAGAGTCGCACGCATAGCGTCTAGAGCAACTTTCACACTTGCCTTTTCGATTGTGATTTCTTTCTGCACCACCTTTCACCATCAATCGCTGGACTTCTTTAGTTGCAGAAAACAAAAGATGCTTGTTGTGGTCATCCCAATCGATTTGGTGTAGGTTTTCATTGCCGTACTTTATGACGCCATAAGGAGGATTTCTTCCAGTAGTAGATTCCACCAGATGTAAATATGCAAGTAACTGCATCTTGTGCGATTTGTGTGGTTTTTCGGGTATTTTACCAGTTTTTTGTTCAACAGGAATGAATTCTCCATCGACGATGACAATTTGGTCAGGCCTTCCTCTTAGACCGGTTTTTTCATCGGATAATAGCCCAGCAGTTGCTTCATCATCGGAATATGCAATGTCAGTATTTTCTTCTATTCCTGCATTGATTCTAGCTACCTCAAGTGCGTTGTCGGCAAGTAACGCTCTCTGGAGTTGCCAAGATGCTAGCAATGTCCAGATCATTGCAACCGTTACCAAGATGAAGCCAGCTTGTTCTTTGTCTTCAGCACCATATAGGCCAATCGCATGTAATCCAAAAATGGTCGCTCCCATCAGTAGACCAGCTTCTACCCTACCGCCTTGGCGCCATCCTCCGATGAAACCATGGGGTTCGAATGTTCGAGGTATTGCCGATTCGTCGAGATTTTTCAGCTCATCCAATTCTTCCGATTTCTCGATCGGGAGATCTATCCACTTCCTCCATGGAAGATAGATTGCTAAAAGTCCTGCAGTAAGCCAAACCACTGAGAGAATGGAAAGATATCTAGCAATGTCAATTGGGGCTCTTTCATCCGTAATCGTGGTGAAAATGATAGCATCAGATATGAAGATTACAACGATTGTAAACCACCATGACCAGATGATCAATGCTTTACGAAGGTCAGTTTGTTTTTGCTTGAAGTTTTCCACCTTTTTGTGGATTTCAGCGTGTTTTTGTCGACCTGCATCTATAGCCTTGCCTCTGCCACCTTTCCCTTCTCTAGCCAAAGACCATGATAGTGGACAATAGGCATGACGTTCCAGATCACTTGCTGATACATGGAGGACTTTGCCAGAATCGTCTCTCCAAAAACCGTCATCGCTTTCCTCTGCGACAACAAGGTTACTGGACTGTACATTTGACAAAAAACCGCCTCCGACATTTTGCGAGTATGTGGCGTCGCCATCAACCTTGCCCCTGCGAGTGTGATACCTAGAACCGTGATACTGGGCCATTATGAGGTCTCATTCTCTTACGAAGCGGTTATTTAGGGGGGGTTAGTGGGCCGAATGCTGGAGTCATTACCATGACAGAACTGTTAGTCGACCGTGAGACATACGAGACAAACGCCGTACACATCGGTACTCAACAAAAGAGTGCAGATATGGCACAATTCATTCAGGAAGTTCGCTCTGACGGGCTATACCTAATCGACATAGAGATTACAGACAACAGAATCCGTGCAATTTCTCAATTCCTAAACCGTTACAACCCTGCAAACGTCATGATAGTCAGCGCAAGACAATACGGACAGCGCCCAGCAAGGCTGTTCGCTGAGGCAATCGGTGCCAACGCTGCTGTTGGAAGATTCATTCCTGGTAGTCTAACCAATCCTGCTCTACGCTCCTACGTCGAGCCAGACATGCTATTCGTTACCGACCCAGCAGCAGACCAGCAAGCTCTACGTGAGGCAGTAAACTCTGGACTACCAATCGTTGGAATCTGTGATGCTAACAACAACCTGCGCAATGTTGACCTTGCTCTTCCAGCAAATAACAAAGGTCGCAAATCACTTGCACTTCTATATTGGATTCTTGCTCGTGAAGTCCTAAAGGCACGCGGCGAGACAACCGATGAGGCATGGGCTGAGGCTCAAGACCTTGAAGAGTGGGAATCTACTTTCTGAGCAGATACTCACCCCAAACGGGTGATGAAAGATGAGTGATTTCATCTCACCAAAACCAGGTGAATGGGACGGCGAGCCCCGTCCTTTATTTCTTGCACCAATGTCTGGTGTAACCGACCTTCCTTACCGCCTTCTTGCCAAAGAATGTGGTGCAGATTTCACGATTACAGAGTTCACAAACTCTACAGCCCTTACCCGCGATGCGGCAATGTCTTGGCGAAAAATGGAAACATGTGATGATGAAAATCCATTCATTCCCCAAATTTTTGGTGGAGTAATCGAAGATATGGCATTGGCTGCTGAGTTATTGGAAGACACAGCAGATTTGATTGACCTGAACTTCGGTTGCCCTGCTCCCAAGGTAACAAAAATTTGTGCTGGAGCAGCATTGATGGGCGAGCCAGAAAATTTAGTTTCAATGTGTGAAGCAGTGGTTGATAGAGTGAAAATTCCAGTAACTGCGAAAATGCGACTCGGTACAGGTCAAGGTAACTTCAATGCAAAAGAAATCTGCCAAGAATTGGAGAACGTTGGCATTCAGCGTCTGTGTGTTCACGGTAGAACTCTCAGACAGAGATACTCTGGTGTCGCTGACTGGGATTACATCACTGAGGTCGTAGATGCGGTTGAAACCCCTGTGATTGCTAACGGCGATGTTGTTGATGCGAAGACTGCGAAGGCATGCCTTTCACAGACCCACGCAGCAGGATTGATGGTTGGACGCGGAGCAATAGGTCGTCCTGCCGTGTTTGGAGAAATTAAGGTCGGACTGGGTTGGATGGAGCGTGAAGAGTTACCTTGGATCGCTGCTCACGATGGCGATTGGGATGAATTGGGCTATGTCGCTCAGCAATTTGCAACTCGCCGCTGGTGTTGGAATAGGTACATCGAATTGGCTCGCGAAACAACCGGATTGAATCTGAAGTCCATGCGAGGACATGCTGTTTCATTCACGAAGGGTCTGCCTAGTGCAAAGAAAATTCGTAACATTATGCATGGAAAGCAAAGCCGAGAGGAATTCGCGCAAGCAACTAGCGAATTTCTAGCCTCAAACTAAATTTTGTGATTGCAAAATCTGGAATTTTAATTTTGGCGCAAATTTCATGCACCAAAAATGAAGTATCCTAGTATGCCCAACACGCCGCCTAGGATTAGAGTGTATAAGATATAGATCGATTTGACATCTGATTTGGATTGCCAAATTTCCGTGAAACCGCAACTACCGCACCTGTAATATCTTCCAGCCATGAGATTTCCCATTCCACCCATCATGTTCTCTTTGATATTAGTGGAACCACACTTAGGGCATT
>WTIV01000137.1 GCA_011525095.1 Methanobacteriota archaeon | reverse complement strand
GTGATTCGATGAGTGAAAACGAATCTCGAATGGTTGAATGGGCTCAATCAAATGATTCTGGTGAAAATACAATTCCTGTACATGTTTCTTGGCAATTGAACGAGCGAATGTATGGAGACTTACAAGGTCTTGACAAACAGGAAACTAGAGACAAGTACGGCGATGAGCAAGTACACATTTGGAGGCGTTCTTATGACGTTCCACCACCGAATGGTGAGTCTCTAGAACTCACTGCGGCGCGAACAATACCTTATTTGCAATCACAAATTATTCCGTCACTAGAAGAAGGGAAAAACGTGTTTGTAGCAGCTCATGGAAACAGTCTTCGCTCAGTGGTTATGAGCATCGAAGATTTATCCAAAGAGGAAGTCTTGAAATTAGAAATTCCTACCGGCCAACCTATCGTTTACGAATGGAATGATGGTGGCTGGCAACGCCGGTGATTCTTTGGCAAGCCGCGCTTGGATTTGGGCACCTGCCCTCTATATTGTGGGCCTGGTAGTGATGAATGTACTATCGGTTCCGCTTGCTACAGAAACTATGCCAGAAGCATGTCCTGAAAATTCTGGAAATTGTGATCATCGTCAAATTATGATCAATGTAAGCGATGAAGAACTTCACAAAGCGATGGAGGAATGGGTTGACACCAGGGCTTTCACCGCCTCTTTCAGTGAGTGGCACATCGTTGATAGAACTCTATTGATGCAATTTCCTGATGACGTGACTTACGAGAATAAGTGTGGATACATTGAGGTCAACAGCCAATCGAGATTGGGAGGTTCTGATTTTGGTGTTAATGCAGACAGGCTGGATGATTTGGAGTCTTTCTTGAATTCTTATGACTTTGAAACAACTTGTCAGTAAGCAATTCCGTCATCATTGAAAAAAACAACGTTCACTCCAAGTCCGGCTTTGTGAAAAGCGATTAATTCGAGAGAATGAATTCTGTGTCCAGTTGGTGCGACACCGAGGACCTGGCGCTTGTCTTTTCTCGAGAACCATGACTTCTTTTCGCCGATAATTCTTCTCTCTCCTTCAATATCGTCAAACCAAGGAAGTGGTCCTTCTGGAGAGAATTCAATTCCAAGAATGAGGTCGACACCATCGGTTGATTGTGCGGCGTCAGCATCGGCATGAGATGGAATTGCAGGACAGTTAGGGTGGGTGTGTAGCCAATGGGTAAAACGTCCAGCCCTTGGCCCTCTATCGCTGCCGAAAACCTCATCTGTCCACTCTTCAGGTAAATGGTGTACAGAAAATGAATCACCACGATTTACCATTTTGGCTTCATGGATCCTGTAACCTTGTCCAGCAAAGAGGTTCTTTTTCTGATTGCTTCCCTCGAACTCAACTTCAACCTCCGGTAGGTTTCTCTCAACTGAAACATCGAGCCCCACCAATATTTCATCGGGCAATGCCTTCAAAGCCCAACCAAGAATATCTTCTAGAATCCTTGCTGGAAAATGCACCTGTGCTACATACTCATCTCGGCGATTGTGAGATTCATCGTTGTATATGGCGACTGCATCTGCTAACCAGTCGCTCACCATGGCATTGCGAGAAAGACCTACGTCATGAAGAACTCGCAAAATTGAACATTGACGGCAAACTATTGAAAAACCACTAGCAATACAACGTCAACATGGCGAAGAAGAAGGGTGGCTTTGGGCGTATCTTCGGTGCCATTACCGGAAGTCCATACGAACGCCTACTCAAACAAGTCGACAAAGTCGTATCTGAAGCAGGCAGTGATAGAGCTCTAGCCAAGACTCTGAGAAAACTTGTCAAGACAGTTACCCAACAATACGAAGAGGGCAATATCGATGAAGAGGAACACGATTTGGTCATCGAAGCGATTGAAGAAGCGGACCCTGAAGGGCGCTCATTCCCAAAACTCACGGACGATTCAGATGCGTTTTACGACGAAGGAGACATGCCTGATTCTCCAGAATTAAAACTCGGCAAGCGCAAGAATCTTGACGATTTGATGAAGTCCCAAGGTGACGAATTTACTGGTTCATTTGGACGTGATGAATTTGAAGAATTCAGAAAGAGTATGGCGGCGGATTTCTACGCTGACTCAGACGATGCGATTGCAGCAGGTGACCACCAGCAGGAAATTCGAACTCAAAACAGAGTATTCGCAGATGTCGATGAAGGCATTAACCAGCTCAAGAAACAAATGGCGCAAGACGGTGGTTTTGACGACCCAACAGCCGAAGATGAAGAAGAGGATGAAAACTACTACACCGACGATGATGGCGTTGAGTGGTGGAAGGACGACGACGGCTATTGGTGGTATAGAGAGCCAGGACAAGACGATTGGCAGCCTCATGACTGAGTCCAAATTTCGAGTTTTGAAATATCGAACTTGACGATTCCAACGTCAGCGCCAGCATTCAGCATAGCGTTGTTTGCCATGCTTGCTGAACTCATTGCAATGATTGTGTTTGGTCTTTTTACTTCGGATGTAAGTAATCCCTTGAGCACGTCTAAACCGCGTGTGGGTGGCATGTAATGGTCCAACATCAGAATGTCTGGAGCGAATTCAGAAATTCTCTCGAGATAATTTCTGGAATCCCAGAATTGCTTGAACTCAAGGTTCGAGAGTTGAACTCCACAGCTAATCAGTAGGGCTTCAATATCGACTGAATCTTCGAAGGCAAGGACCTTCATTCCTCAACATCCCACCAATTCGGAACCTCGAACCACTCAGGAGCAGTCTCTTCATCTCGGTCAATCAATGGAAGACTTAGCGTTGAGGATGAGTCTAGATTCACTTGCATTCCGATTGCTGCACAAGGGCTTGGAAGGTAATCCATACCTGTTTCAGTCAACTCGATTCTGATCTCATTTCCAGCGGGAACTATTACGTCCATTGGGTTAAATTCCATTTGCATATCGTAAGTTGTCAACGGCGCAACAGTCTTTGCTTCATATCCACCATCTCTGTATCTTACATCCATCGTAGCATGCCCGATTCTGAGATTTTCTGTGGCGTCGTACATTGTGGCAAATATTTGGCCACCATCACAAAGTCCTGTAGAGGCAGATAGGTGCAGAGTTGGCAATCCAGAAATAAAGCGGTCGTTTTCGGATGCTGGAATTGTGACTGTGACACTTGAAGTCGCACTAACTGCGCTGCCGCTTGAGGTAGCTTGGTCGAGTGTAATTTCTTCCCAATACATGTCTTCAGGCGGCCACGTATCCTCGACGTGCCATCTTCCATCATGTCTTTGCATCTGAACATGTAATTCTGGCATCACTCCATTTCCTTTGAGCCAATATTCGAACCACCAAAACAAGTCTAGAGCCCAATCCATTCTAGTCATCTCAGGGTAAGCCTCTGCACCGTATCCAGGAGATACAGCATTGAGGTGGGTTGTTGGCTGGTCTGGGTAGTTGTGTGCCCATTGGCCCATGATACCTCTTGCCGGTATTCCAGCATCTCTCATCAGTTGGTATGTAGGGAATGCGTGGTATGGGTCGACGTTCCAGTCTTGCATTCCCCATACAAGGTAAACGCTTCCTTTGTAGTTAGCAAGCACGTCAGGCAGGTGCCTTCTTTCATCCCAATAGTCATTCCATTCTGCTCCACCATAGTGTGCCCAAAGATGAGTAGTGAACGGATTTAGCGGACCTTGTAAGTCGTCTTGACAAACTCGCAACTCATCGGTTGTCAAATCGCTTGTAGCAGCCCAATATGCAGCATCATATCCGAGTGCTCTGAATTCACTGGAACCGTTACGATAGAACATTTCCTGCACGCCGATAGATCCCGAAATTGGGACGATTGTCTTGAGATGCTCAGATGGATTTTGTGCTGCTTCCCAGTTTGTTGTGCCAGCGTAGGATTTGCCCATTAGTCCGACATTGCCATTAGACCAGTTTTGTTTTCCTAACCAGTCGACTACGGCTTGGATGCCGATTTGTTCTCCAAGGCCCTTGACGTCTTGACAATGAGTGGATTTTCCTGTTCCAAAAGTAGACGCTTGCGCGAGCGCGTACCCGTGCGAGATGAAATTGTTGTAAACCCATTCACCAACTCCGCGGTCAGGAATTGTGTTGGGATTAGAGTCATCTCCAACCCCCGGCATACCTTCTCCTCCAAAGTCATAGTAAGGATGAATTGTCATGATTGTTGGAATCTTTGTGCCCTCTACTACATCAGGCAACCAAAGGGCAACATGCATCACATCATCTTCGGGGAACCCAGCATCTTGCTCAGACAATGGTAATTCCACCTCGATGAAGTGTTCGGTGTAGGTCAGTACCTTGTATGTACCATTTATTGGTAACATAGACCTTTCCTGAGTCAAGTCCAAATTTGTTAATTTGTGACGCTCATGAAGTGGAATCTCCCACCAATTCTGACTTGTTTCTTCTACGGATTTTTCATCTAAGATTTGTCCAATGCTGGTACCTAGCATTAGGAAGATGATTGAAACAGCGAAAGTTGCAGCCAGCGTTATATTGAGGACATAATTTCCAGAATCCGGCATAATTTCAGCCTCGAAAACTTCGTCCTCCATGTCATTAACCGAGCGGTCTCTTCCTCATCAGTCTTCGCTTTTTTAGTGTGAATGAAGCAAATCCTCAAAGGGATGACCTGTAACCAGCAATCATGAGCGAACAGTTCACAGTTGGCGGCCAATCAATTCCGAACATAACAACAGGATACGGTGCTTTCCTAGTTGTCTGGGGTGTAGTGATTTCCCTAGTTTCGGGTTCAGAATCAATTACATCCTATTTCCCATCTTTACTTGGTCTACCTCTTTTGATATCTGGAGTTTTGGCAAATAAGATTCCCGAAAAGAGAAAGCTATGGATGCACATCGCGGCAACCTTCGGTCTACTTTGCGCACTCGGCGGTACACGTTTCTTCATGGTTATGTCAGATGGAATCAACTACGCATCTGGCTCGATGTTGATGCTGTTGGTTACCGGTTCAATCTACACCTATATCTGCGTTCAATCATTCATTCACGCTAGAAAAGCTAGAGAAGAATGATTTCATAGTCTTGCGGTAGTGGGTTTTCAATGCGAGTAGTAGCAAGTGTTCTCTGTCTGCTGCTTGTTGTACCTGTGGTCGGTGCGAATTACGAGACCGGCGATGAGTCTTGGAGAGACATAGAGGTCGATATGTCTGGGTGGAATGATGGGCCAGAATTAGAAGGCTCTCCTATGGATAATCCTCGTCCAGGCGATGCGGTTTTTACAATCGATGTGTCATACAAACCAAGTCATCTTGGCGCAGAAGTACAAGGTCAAATTGTAATCGAGTTATTCGAAGAATGGGCACCAAACACGACCACTAACATGATCAAAAATGTTGAAAATCAGATTTACAACGGTATTTTCTTCCATCGTGTAATCGATGATTTCGTAACACAAGCAGGAGACCCGACCTGCAAAACACTCGGAGTTTATCCTGCTACAAGTGCATCATGCGGTAGTGGCGGAACCGGAGAAACTGTAGATATGGAGCATAATGAAAATCTCTCACATGTAGACGGTGCAATAGGCATGGCGCGTAGCCAAGACCCAGATAGTGCCGATTCACAATGGTACATTGCAGAAACAGAGGCTCACGGCTTAGATCCTGAGAATCGAGATGATGAGGGATACGTGACATTCGGAATTGTTCGAAATGGAATGAGCCATGTCAGAGCAATCGCAACCGTTCCAACTACCGATGACCCCTCTGGAGAGGAAATTGTAGTCAATCCTGCCTCGACTGCAGGCAGGCCGATTTGGGAAGTTCACATCTCTAAAGTTGAGATGATTGGAGTGATTCCTTACGTTGATGAACCAGCCAAAGATGAAACTCAATCATTCCTTTCAACAACCGCAGGCAAAATTACGGTTTCAGTAGTGCTGATTGGGTTGTGTGTAGTTGGTTACGTTTTCTATGCTGGAAGCAGAGTTGAGGAACCAGATGCGATACTACTGGATGAAAACTAAGTCAGTCTCAAGTCAAGAACTACATGCATGATTCGTGGTGAATACTTCTTCACAACTTCTAGGTGTAAGATTTCAGCAATCTTACCGGAGGCAGTTGCAAACCATTCTGCAGTTTTTTCAGTCCATTCTTCTATTTCATTCTCGTGAACGTTCATGTGAATGTGGAGTACTCCTCCTTCTGGCTTCAAGCACCTAATGGCGTTACCCCAGGCGTTCATTGAAGATGGAATCAAGCCTAGAATTACCCTGTCTGCAACCTCGCGTAAATCCCTCATTGTGATTTTGTTATCACCTTCATGGATTGTGCACCTTTCACTGACTCCATTACGCTCCAAGCCTTTCCTTAGAGCTGTAATGCTGTTGGGATTAATTTCGCAAGCGTGAACGTGTTTTGCTAAACCACGTACTAAGAATGGAATTGTGTAATAGCCAATGCCGCAAAAAGCATCTACAATTATCTCGTCTTTAGTTTGGATTTCACCCATTCTTCTTCTTTCGGTCACGTTTCCTGATGAGAACATTACCTGTGTTGCATCGAATTCGTATTCAACGAAGTTTTCCCTATGTACAACCCAGCCGTCATCGCCGTGAATCAACTCAAGCCTAGATTCTCTCATCGCTCCTGGGTCTATTTCATTTTGAATTGCAATTCGATTTACTGCAAGAGATTTTGCAACCTCTTCAAGGTTCCATTTGGAGGTATCAGTGCCTTGTTTGAAAATTACCATGTCACCCAATTTTTCCCATTTTTTTGGAGGGTTGTCTAGTATTTCTTCCAATTCAAAGTGAGGATTGTGTCTTTCAATCGCTTCGAATTCTAACTCCAAATCTCCAGTGATTACGGGGATTGCGATCGAACCTCCATATGGTCTAGGTTTGAGTTCTGGATTCAGCAAATTTTGTTTCTTCAATCTTTGATATTCATTACTAGCATTTTCTCTTGCACAAACATGTGCATGAGAGATAGGCATATTTGCCTCGACGAGGCAAACCATGTTAAATGTCCCAGTACACAGAGTATATGATAGCATGAATCGCAGACTTGCATTATCTCTAATTTCCGTATTTGCGATATCTCTTCTTGCACCACTTGCCAGTGCCACTGGAATGCAGAGCTGCCAACTGAATGGTGGCACCTGTGACACCTGGGATAAAGCCGATGATGGTACAGCAAATCAGCAGGATTGGGTTGTAGGTGTATACGAATTCGACTTAGTTGATACTTCTACCATCGAGATGGAAATGTCATGGGCACTCAGAGAGTACAATCGCTCAGTTTTGGGAAGTATCCCCGGTGTGGATGCGGCACTTGCTGCTGAGGGGATGAGTGCGGAAGACGGTGCGCCTGCAGACCTTATCAGGAATTATTTCGATACTCCAACAGGAGCAGGAACTCAAACGGTCAAGGATAAACTAATTCTTGAAGTCAATGACACTATCCAAGACCTGCTATCGAGTGGTTTTGGCTCAGTTAATTCAATCCAATCAGATTACGTTGGTTCGATTACGAACTCTGGAATTACAACACAGTGCACAGACGACCCTGACATGGATACAGCAAGCGAAGCTGGACTTGCAAACAACGTATTCGACCCACCTATTTGTTTCTCAGTAACCGCAAGTGTTTCCCTTTCAACCTCAACATTCAACCTTGGTGGGGTTGACCCACTTACCCTTGACAGGGTTTACCGTGGAATGCTAGTAATGGGTTCTGACATCACTTCATCATTCGATTTGTTTAGTGAGCCGGGACATAATTCCGTATTCGTGATCAACCCTCCAGAATTTGCTACAGTGAAGTCGGTTGACCCAACTGGAATTCAAGTGGTTAAGTCAGGGCCTCCATCTTACATGGCAGCCCAGTGGGACATCGATAATTTGGATGCTCCAATCGGAGGTGAAAGAATTTCCCGCGAAGTCAGTGTAGAAATAGGCTACAGAAATTCGACTCAAACAAGTAGCGTAGCAATTGCACCAGATGACACAGGAATTACCCTAAGGGTTACACTCGACCTATCGAATGAAGATGCAGCATATGTCGATATTGTTGCTGGAATAAACCACATCGATGCATCAACGATGAGCGAATGGGGTATTTCACTCGTCGATGTAACCGAAAACGCACAAATTCCATGGGTAACTTCTGATGGAATCAGATTGGCATATCACAACGGCTTGGTTGATTTAGATGATTTTACGAGTAACTTCCCAATGGATTTGGTTTCCGATGCTATCGAGGGTGCTGTTTCAACAGTAGGTGACATCACACTAAGCGAACCATCTTGGGTATCAAATTCTAATCTAGTCGGGATTCCAGGTTCTCCTGGAGGTCTCAATTACACTCACCCGTCTTGTCCCGAAATTTTACCCCCTGGTACACAGGTCTACTATTGCATCGAAGGCCCTAAAGCGATGGATGGAACCCATCCGATTTACCTCCGCTCAACATCTTCTACCTTTGAGTTAAGGCTACTTGACCTACTGAAAGAAGAAGTTGGAGACTCCACTGGAGTACTGGATGCAATCGATGAGAGTGACTTCGAACGATTACTTGATTCAGGTCTAGAAATACAGGCAGAGTTTGGCCAGGATTTGTTACAGGACATGATTCCAGAAGATCTCCCTCCAACAGAATTGACTCTTGAATTGATTCTACCACCTTGGTTAGCGTCAGCCACAGATGATGGCTCAATTACACTGGTAGAAAGGTCGGATGGCCCCGATGACTTGGGAATTACTATTGCTAGCCCAACCGCCTACCAGCCAAACCATGCGATTTTAGACTCGAACGACGAAGTGATATGCTCAGCAGATGAAGCCGATTGGTCCTGTATCGATTTGGATGTAGAGTTGGATGTTAGTGACCTAAACTTCAACGAATGGGGTCCAAGTATAGATTTGACAGCATCCTTCTCTGCGACAGTGGATGTCTACAGAATCAAAATCCCGGATGAGGTTCTTGATGAATTAAAGTCCGATAATAATTCAGTCAGTCTTGAGGTCATTCCATCAGACTTAATCCGACTTGGATTTGACATAGCTGGAAGGTTAGCAGACCCGCCCTCAGACAAGATTGATGTTGGTGGAGATGAAGATGTAGAATTCGAATACACTGCAGAAGGATTTGAAGAAATGGTCGGGAAAATAGGTCAAGAGTTGACAGCCAGAATCCATAATTCTGCTGACGAGTTAAGCGCTGAAGAAAAGGATGTAGAAATCGACTTGTCAGGAATCCAAATCATCACTTCCCTCGAAAACTTGGGCGGAATCGGCACTACAATGGGCGATGAAACCCCAATTAGGATGTCAATAGAGATACCGCAATTTACTTTCGAGGCAGGAGTAACTAATGGTTGGAATGGGATTCTCGATGGAGAACCAACTGTTGGTGTTGTTACAGCTCTGCAGTCACCGATAATTCAAGCAGCAAGGGCCTTTGAGAACGTGTTCACGAATTTAGGTGTACAATTCCTTTCAATGGGTGGCTCAGGCATTATGCTGGACAATAATGGCGAGCCCGTTAACTTGGAATTCCAATCCACTGATATTGAATTGAATGAAGAAACAGAATCGGAGCTGCGTGGCGATATTACTTTCACACTACCTGACGGCATTACTTTGGAAGATTTCCAAACCGCTAACGGCTGGGAAAAGGTCGACGAGGTCGACGGTAGGCAACAAATCACCCTCTCTTTGGAGTCATTGGTAGCAGGCGAAGAGATTTCATTCAGAGTCAAGGTCTCATATTGGTATATTTTCACCCAAATTTGGATTTATCCAACCATAATTTTGTCACTTATCGTTTGGAGAGTACGTGCAAGACGAAAGAAGAAGAAACGCAAGCGAGAACTCGAAGAAGCTGCAGAAACCAAGGTAATTGCAGCAGGTTCTGGAAAAGGCGGTTTGTCAGACAATGATTTCGCTGCACTGAGCGCTGGCTATGACCCAACTGCCGGTTATGATCCGTCTGCGCCAAGTAGCGGTGATTTCGACTTGTATAACGATGACAAGAATTACTCGATGTATGACGATGAGCCTTGGAATTAGTGTAGCGAGTCGAATATTCTCTGCGCCAGTGATGGACCGATTCCGGGGACGGTTTTCAGATCAGCAACTGATGCGTGCTTGATGCCCTGCCTGCCACCAAAGTGTCTTATCAGTGATTGCAACTTCTTTGCACCCAGTCCGTTGACGCCCTCTAGTGGGTCAGATAGCCTATTTCTGGAACGGCTTTTACGATGGAATTTGTTTACGAATCTGTGAGCCTCATCCCTTGCATGAACCAAGACTCTGCCACGACGGTCTAGGATGATGTCATCATGTCCTTCCCGGTGGATAGTTTCCTCTCTTTTCGCTAGGCTTGCGAGTTGCATTCGGTCTCTTACGCCGTGTTTTTCCAGCAACTTTGCGATTATTGCAAGGTGTGTCTCTCCTCCATCTATGAGGAGCAAATCTGGCCAATCCTCGACTCTCTTTATCCATCTTTCAACTACCTCTCGCATCATTCGTAAATCGTCGAGAGCGTCCCCCTTTACGGTATAAGTTCTGTATTCTTTCTTAGATGGTCTTCCGTTTCTCAAGCACACACTTGCACCGACTCTAGAATCACCAAGTAATTGCGCCATATCAAAACACACAATATGGTCGAGCGAATTCATGGATAGCAGTGCTGCAGCCTCATCAGCGGCTCTTTGCTCAAGAGAGCCAGAGGCTTTGTTTGCCATTCTCTCGACTTGCATTTTTGCATTCTGTTTTGCCAAATTTGTGAGAGTTACAAAATCTCCTCGCATAGGGACTCTGACGTCAACAATAGCCCCTCTTCTTTCATTGAGCCATTCTTGAAGGGTTGTTGAAATCGGAATTGGTGTAAGTAGAATCTTTGGTGGTCGCCTGTTGGTGTAGTGTTCAACAATGAATGTGGAAATTGAATCTCCCTCATCCCCTCTGTGAATTAGAGGCCAGGATTCTTGACCTTTGATAACTCCATCATCGGCATGAATAACGACAATTGCTGCTAAATCTCCCTTGATTCCTATGCCAATTGCATCACATTCTCTGTATACTTTAGAGAGGATTACTTGCTGACTTGTAACCGTTCTTACAGCTTTTATCATGTCCCTAATTGAGGCTGCCATTTCGTATTCTTGAGCGTTTGAGCGCTCATCCATTTCTTGCGCCAACTCTTCGATTAATTCACTAGCATCACCGTTCAAGATGCGTCTTACATTCTTGACTCTTTGAGCATAATCGCCCGCTTCAATACAAGGACCTGCACATAGACCAATGTGCATTGCAAGACAACCTTGTGGTAGCAATTCTTTGCAGTCCCTTATTCCAAAATGTCGACGAAGTAATTGGACGACTTGTTTGGCAGCAGCCGCATTGGGGAATGGACCCCATTTCCATGATTTCTTTGGAGGATGTCTTGTATACAAAATCCGAGGGAATTCTTCCTTGGTTAATGCAAGAAATGGGTATGATTTGTCATCCTTTAGCATCGAGTTGTATCTTGGACGGTGTTGTCTAATCAGTTGCCTTTCCAGTATGAGTGCTTCTTGTGGAGAATTGGTGACTATGCATTCAATATCATCAGAATTTCTAACCAACTCTGGTATCATTGCACGGTCTGGGTTCGTTGCAAAGTAGGAACGAATTCTTTGAGATAAGACCGTAGCTTTTCCAACATATAGAACTCTTTCATCGGCATTTCGAAAGAGGTAGACGCCGGGCTTTGCCGGCAAATCGACCTTGTCGAGAGTAACCGGCATGTTTGCTTTGTAGGGACATTGCATCAAGAATACATCGCAATCATGGGAGGGGAAGAAACATCATTGATGAGCACTAGCAACAACTCATGGTGACCGGGCCAGAGTCTAGAATTCTAGCCCGTTTGCATACCTTTTCTTCAACTCTTGAATCGGCATGGGATGTGCCAAGAGACATCTGTCTTCCCGGACTTTCTGAGTATCTTGGAGTTGTACGATCCGCACTACATGCGCCCCTTAACGAACTGGTAAAGAAGGGAATGGTGATTGAGAGAAAGGCACACGTCATCGGTGGTGGTAGCCGAAAAAGGAAGGTATACCACATAACCGATTTGGGAAGAGCGGAATGTAAAGATATTGACGTTCAGCCAAAGAAATCCGTAGGAGAACTTCTCGGAAAGCCTCCAAACCAATCAAGTCTGCACGGTAGAACTGAATTGATTGGCCGATTGAAATCAAAGAAGAAAATCATTCTTACTGGGTTGCCTGGTATCGGCAAGACTTCACTTCTCCGTGGAATTGCAGATGAATTAGTCAAGGAAGGGATGTCGGTTAGGTTCGCTACCATGGAGTCATTCAAGGATATCACAGATATCTTTGGAGATTGGGAATACCAATTTTCTAGTGAGAGTGCTGTGCTGAATTTATCGAAGAAAGAGGTGCTTATTCTTGATGAATTGCAAGAAGTAAGCCAAAGACATCTTGGACGTCTGGAGGAATTTGCCAGTAAATCAACACATCTCATAATGGCAAGTAGGGCTCCAATTCCGATTAGCGAAGGGTTCGAAATAGTCGAAGTCCCACCATTGGAAATTCAAGATGCAATCAACTTACTTCCAGAGCATCTGGAAAACAGAGAAACAGTTGCTAAACGTCTCGGAGGGCATCCTCTAGCTCTACAGATGCATGATGAAGATTCAGATTTACCAGAATCAGGTTCAGACCTACAAGAATGGGTTAGAGATGTTGTTTTGTCTAAATTACAAGACGAAATCAAAGCACTTGACGAACTCTCACTACTCCCAGTTCCTGTTCCACCTAATTATCTCCAACATGAACAGTATTTGCTGGAACTCGATGATTTTGCATTACTGCGTTGGTTCGCTTCAGGTGTAGAATTACATCATCTTGTCAGAAACGTACGCTCCACAATGTTGACAGAAGACGACTATGCAAGTGCGGCGAATTACTGGTCCCAATTAGATGGCGACCTTGCTCGTTTGGTTGAGATGCATCATGTATTGAATTCAGAGGGCGATATTGAATCTCTATTGATTAGAAACGCTGAGTCGCTAAT
>WTIV01000010.1 GCA_011525095.1 Methanobacteriota archaeon | reverse complement strand
TTCTCAATGGAGGAGCGCACGCAGCATCAAATGTTGACATTCAGGAATTCATGGTTATGCCACACGGATTCGATACTTTCCCCGAAGCACTTCGTGCAGGTGTAGAGTGTTATCACTCTCTAAAGAGGGAGCTCAAGGCAGACGGACTTCTTGGTGGAGTTGGCGATGAAGGAGGATTTGCTCCGAACTTACCTGCTAATGAAGCGGGTCTAGGCTACATGGTTAGGGCAATCGAAGGTGCAGGTTACAGCACTGAGGAAATCGGAATTGCTCTTGATGTAGCATCGACTGAATTCTACAAAGATGGTGCTTACCACATGGATGGAAAGCAGTTGTCAGGAGAAGACCTCTCAGACATTTACGCTGGTTGGGTTGATGAATACCCGCTATTGTCAATCGAAGACGGGTTTGCAGAAGACGACTGGAGAAGTTGGTCACACTGCATGCGTGACATCGGTGACAGAGTACAGTTGGTCGGCGATGACCTGTTTGTAACACAGACAGAGCGCCTATCGATGGGAATTGAGGCTAAGGCAGCAAATGCGATTCTAGTCAAGGTAAATCAGGTTGGAACGATTACTGAAACACTGGAGACAATGGACTTAGCTTCCGCTCACGGATACAATAGCGTAGTCAGCCACCGCTCTGGTGAAACAGAAGACACCACAATTGCAGACATTGCGGTAGGAACCCGTGCTGGCCAAATCAAGACAGGTGCTCCAGCACGCTCTGACAGAGTTGCGAAGTACAACCAATTGCTTAGAATCAGTAACGAAGTTAGCGAGTACCGCTCACCATTTTGAGGTGAAATAATGAAGTTGAGACGGGAAATTCTCCCGATTGTAATCGCTTTACTATTCCTCCTAATCGCTAGACAAATCTATCCTTATGCAGGCGTTATGGTTGCTGATATTCAAGATGGATACGAGCAGGAAACCATCGCAACTGGACTTGGCGGACCAACTTGTTTGGTATTCCACAATGACGTACTACACGTTTGTGATAGAGACGACGGCAGAATACTGACAGTTGATGGAGATGTACTGCTAGACGGCCTAAAACATCCCCACGGGATGGTATTCATTGACGACGGGGTAGTGATTTCAGAAGAAGGAAAACTGACTAGGTATGATTCTAATTTTGAAAATCCAGTAGTTCTAGTTGACGGAATTCCCTCAGGAAATCATCAAACAAATGCGGTCAATTTACTTCCTAATGGAACCCTAGTTTGGCACAGCGGTAGCACATGCAATCTTTGTGATGAAGATGATTCTAGAAATGCAGCTCTACTCTGGGTAAACTCCACAACAGGCGAGCATGGAATACTTGCAACCGGCGTTCGTAACTCGTTTGACGGAATTTGGGTGGATGACATTGGCTACCTATTCTCTGATAATGGCCAGGATGCCGAAGGAGATGATTTCCCCGATGAAGAAATCAACCTCTTGGTGGACGGTGCTGATTATGGATGGTTGGTTGAATCTCCAAGCGATCCAAATCCTGATGGAACAGAAGCACCTGTTGCTAGATGGACTCCTCATTCCTCAGTTAATGGAATGACAACAAGGCCTGCAAATCTGCCTGGAGACAATCACACTGTTTACGCTACAGTCTACGGCTCTTGGGCAACTTTACTCCCTAAAGGACATCAAATTCTGAAGATTGATTTCACCCTCACTGATGACGGATGGGTCGGAGATGCAGAGGTATTCGCATCAGACGTTGGTACCCCACTTCCAATCACGGGTGGCCCAGATGGAAATCTGTACTATGCTACCTTTGACAGGGGTGGCTCAGTCCACGTCATAAGCCCTGAAGCCAGTTCTTGAGACGCTTACATCCTTCACGGATTTGCTCGATATTTGTTCCATAACTCATGCGAACAAGGCCTTCACCGCCCGGCATTAATGAGCCAGGGACGAGTTGCACATTAGCCTCATCAAGAGCACGGGTTGCAAATTCGATATCGTCCATTCCTGTACCGGTAATGTCGGCTAGAATGTAGAATGCCCCTTCTGGTTTTGGGGCAACGATTCCTGGAATGTCCTGAAGCAGTGCGTGGAATACATCTCTTCTCTCTGCGAAAGATTCGAAGAATGATTCACGCTCTTCTTCACAATCGAGAGCAACAGCAGCAGCCCCCATCAAGAATGTTGGAACGTGACTTGCAGAACTTGCTTGGCAGGTTTTGACACCTTCCATGACTTCGCTAGGTCCAGTAATCCAGCCAAGTCTCCAACCGGTCATTGCCCAGATTTTCGACCAGCCGCCAATGGTTAGAGTTCTCTCTTTGCCACCGGGGAAGGTGGCAGGAGAGGTGTAAGCGTGCTCTGAGTAGACTAAATCAGAATAGATCATGTCGTCGAAAATCCACAAATCGTTTTCTGCAGCGATACTGGTCAACTCCTCGATTTCACTCGGCAGGTAGACTGCACCAGTAGGGTTGTTTGGAGAATTAATCACAATCGCCTTTGTCTTGGAAGTGATTGCAGCTCTTACTGCATCCATGTCTGGGTGGTAATTTTCACGCTTTACGGGTACATGGACTGGAACTGCACCAATCAGTTTCAGCATTCCTTCATAGGAAGGCCACGCAGGTGCGAAAAGAAGAACCTCATCGCCCGGGTTTAGACACGACATCATTGCGTAAAGCAAGGCCTGCTTACAGCCTGGAGAGACTAGGACGTCGTTTGCATCTACATCCAAATCGTACTTTGTCAAGTAATTTGCAACCGCTTGACATACTTCTTCGGTTCCTTGACTTCGGGTATAGCCGTGCAATCCGTCATCAAGCGCTTGCTTTGCAGTGTCGACTACGGGCTGTGGAGTTCTGAAATCGGGTTGGCCTACGGTGAATCGAACCACGCCTTCTGGTGGTGGAGACAAGAACGCTGCAAAACCGCGTCCAATTTCTCCAATATTCGAATTCATACTAGGCATCTGCGCATCCCCTGTTTCTACCTTCGTACGCTTCCCGCATATCAACACTATCGAGAAACTGGAGCACGGACTGAGATTTGAACTCAGGTCTCAGGATCTGCAATCCCGCTCATAGCCGCTCTGACATCCGTGCAGTAAGGTGGCGGACCGATATGTTGTATTTCAACGCGACTCTAAACCCACGCGCAGAATGTAGCACGTGATTTTTAACGCAAAACCGCT
>WTIV01000152.1 GCA_011525095.1 Methanobacteriota archaeon | reverse complement strand
CCCTTGAACAATAATTCAGAGTGTTCGTTAGCATATGCACGGACGTCGTGGACGATTTGCATTGGATTCAATGCTTTACCGGAAGCATATGCAGGGCAGACGTCTTGACATCTTGCACATGATGTACAAGCCCAACCATCGATTAGGCTCCTCCATGTCAATTGAGTATAACTTGCTGCTCCAAAGGTCTCTAGGTCAAGTTCATCCAATGAAACCGCTGTGCCGTTTTCATCGACCTGTAGTGGGCGCATCTTTGCCATTGGTTGGGTGTCAAAGAAGAATACGTTTGGAAGCGCCATTACCAAGTGCATGTGCTTAGATAGAGGGATTAGGAAAAGGAAAGTGCATATTGCCAGCATGTGAGCCCAGTATGCCCAGTTGACAATCGACTGAGTAATTGTGAATGTATCAGCAACCCATGCGCCAATCATTTCGAAAGTCGGGTCTGGACCTTCACCGGCCTCAATCACGAAAGCAGTAGTACAGATTGTCATAATCAAGAGAAGAATTACGTTTCCTTCCAACTGGCTCTTACCTTTCAACTTCTCAGGTGTGAATAGGACTCTTCGGTTTAGTGCTAGGAAACAACCGATCAGAGCGCTTGTATATCCTAATTCGACCATTCCATTCCAGATCGGATTAATCAAATCAGGAAGTAGGTGTTCGCTGAATCTGTTACCACTCGCAAGGTCAAACATGTCTGTAGATAACATGAGGAAACCCCAAAACATCAGCACGTGCATCACACCAGCTACGGGGTCCTCGAGTACCTTCTTTTGTCCAAGCCAGACACTTGCTGTTTCCTTCATTCGAGCACCCCAAGAGTCGAATCTGTTGTCTTTAGCACCGAGTAGCACGAGACGTGTTGCTTTCTGAACCTGGAATGTGAAGAAACCAATAGACACAACTCCTAGCACTAGAAGTATGTACCAGCCAGAAATTCCAGCATATGTGACATCAAGTGGGTGTTGCATCAGACGGTCGAAGTGGATTCACTCCTTCAACCCAACGGCCAAGTACCTCATCCACAACCGCACTGCATGGTGCAGGCTAGCGCGCCCGGCAAGTGCATTCTCTTCGGTGAGCATGCAGTTGTGTACGGACAGCCTGCGGTCGCTGTTGCCATCGACCAAAGAATGAATGTCAATCTTGAATTAAACAGCGATTGGAGAATTGATGGGATGACATTTCAGCCTGAAAGGCACCCCCATGTCGAAGCACTGAAGCAAAGACTCTGGGATGGAGGGCCTCCACTTTCTATCAAAATAACAGGAGACATCCCGCCGGCCAGCGGCCTAGGCTCATCGGCAGCCCTCTCCGTTGCAGCCAGTGCCGCATTGAGGTGTTCTAGAGGACGTCAACTCAAGGATGATGACTGGGCAGAAGGCTATACTGCTGCACGACCCAATAATGTCTACGATGGTCCGTGGGACGTCGAAAAGGGAGACACTGTTGAATACGGAGCAGAAGCTGTTGACGTCGATGAGTGCGCAATTTTGACACATGCAGTTGAAGCATATGCCCAAGGTGGCAGAGCGTCTCCGATGGATTCAAGCACTTGTGCACACGGTGGTTGTATAGTGCTTTCAGACAAAGTAGAGGAAGGACTCAACTGGCTATACTCAAGAAAGTTGAACGATGTATCTTGGGAGGTCCATTCTGTTGATCTATCAAAAACTGATGATGTGTGGCTGGTAATTGGAAGCACAGGTATACACGCCCCTACATCTGAACAAGTTGCAAAGGTAGCATCTTTACTAGATACAAACCCAGCAAAGATGACAGAGATTGAAACCATTGGAATTGTAGCACGCAGAGGCATTTCTGCCCTATTGAAGGGTGATATGGAATCTGTTGGTAGAGCAATGAGCGAGAACCACCTTTTACTTAGAAGCCTTGGTGTTTCTTGTCCCGAATTAGAATCCTTGATTTCTGCTGCTGCTCCAACTTCACTTGGAGTAAAACTCACTGGAGCAGGTGGAGGCGGTTGTATGATTGCACTAACCAGAGACCCAAAAACAACCAGTGAAGCGATTGAATTGGCAGGTGGCCGCACGCTAATCAGTAAGTTGGGAGCTGCTGGAATGACTGTTGATTCAGACCAAGGAGCGCCCCTTTGGGACCCACATGAATAGGGACTGTGGTTTATATAGGGGTTTATAATCGGCCCTTTTATGAACGATGAAGACCGTTTGACAGTCGTTAACGTAGTTGCTAGCACAAGAGTAGCTGAAGAACTAGACCTTCCAGACATCGCAATTCAGTTGAATTGTGAATACGAACCAGAACAATTCCCTGGTGTAGTTTACAGGGTTTCTGACCCAAAACTTGCAATCCTAATGTTCCGTTCCGGACGTGCCGTGTGCACCGGTGGTAAGGACGAAGACAACATCCACACCGGTATCGAGAGAATGATCAACGACCTGCGCTCAGCAGGAATCACCACTTGGGACCTCAAGGACGTTGAAATTGAAGTTCAGAACATGGTTGCAACCTATGCTCTTCACTACCCAGAAGATTACGACGGTAACGACAAGTTCACTGGTGAGCCACAAGCAGGCCAACCAAGAAAGTTGAACTTGAACAACCTAACTTTCCACCTACCTTTCGACAAGGTCGAATACGAGCCAGAGCAGTTCCCTGGTCTAATCTACCGCCTTGACTATCCTAAGGTAGTCTGTCTGATTTTCGGATCAGGTAAGATGGTAATCACCGGTGCTCGCCACAAGGATGAGATTCTTGAGGCAGTACAGATTATCCAAGACGAGTTAGCTGACTTGCTGTGATCACGATACGCCTCTCAGAACCTGTTAGGTCGAGATTTGTAATATAGACTAGCCAGTACTAAGAGAATCCCAAATGGATTCAAGAGCGACTCAAGTAATCGATAATCTGCTCAGCAGCTTCCTCTGCTGTCATAGATGTTGTATCAATTCTAATTTCCGGAGATTTCGGCGCATCATATGGGCTTGAGATTCCGGTAAAGTTTGGCAACTGACCAGCCCTAGCCTTTGCATAAAGCCCCTTGACGTCTCTTTGTTCACAGACTTCAATTGGGGTATCAACGAATACTTCGATGAATTCATTATCTTCCATCAGATTTCTTGCCATTTCTCTCTCATTTGCAAATGGTGAAATGAACGAGGTAATGCAGATTAGTCC
>WTIV01000184.1:1787-3164 GCA_011525095.1 Methanobacteriota archaeon | reverse complement strand
TGTTTGAAGCACGCATACCGGTTTTGTCGATGATTTTCTGTCCGACACTGTACCCCGGCATTCCATTCTCAACAAGGAATGTGGAAAGTTGAGCTCTTCCTTTAGCATCAGTTCCGGTTCTAGCATAAACCCAAACGACGTCAGCAGGAGTTCCATCATCGTCAATACAGCCGTTTGTAATCCACATTTTTCTTCCATTGAGGACCCAAGAGCCATCATCCCTTTGGACGGCAGAAGTGGAAAGACCGAGTACGTCTGTTCCTGCATCCGGCTCGCTCATCGCCATGGCTCCAATCCATTCTCCTGAGCAAACTTTTGGCAAGATTCTAGCCCTTTGTTCTTCATTTCCGTTAAATTCCAAATTGTTTACAAAAAGCATTGAGTGGGCCAAGTAAGCAAGTGCAAACCCAGGGTCACTAGCAGATAATTCTTCGTGAACAATTACTGTTGCAACCGCATCTAATCCAGCGCCTCCAAACTCTTCGCTAGCGGTAATCCCAAGCAAACCCATTTCTCCGAGGGAACGCAATAACTCGACATTGAATTTCTCATCACGATCATATTCCAATGCTTGTGGTTCAACGTGCTCATTGACAAAGTCACGAACCATTTCACGCAGCATTTGATGCTCGTCACTAGGATTAGCGATATCCATAACCATCCCTCGTTCTACCGGGGAGTGAATTTGCTTTTGTGTGTTATCACTCAAAGAGTAATCTTTCTCGCTCTGCGACGAGGACGATTTTCGTGTCCTACAGCTGGCCGAGTTTTTGCCCTTCTAACTGCACGTCGCTTCTTGGTTTTTCTTTGGGTGCGAACTAGTTTACGTGCACGCTTGCCAACGTGCTTGAGGTGCCCTGATTGGATTTGTGGTTCAGCTGGCTCGTCTCTGTTATCGATACCTGCCCTGGCAAGAACATCTTGTGCAAGACCACGGGGAGAAACCGTGGTTGCTTCTTCGACGATTCTTGATGCCATATGTCGCAATGTATCTCCATTGTGAACGATTGGTTGATTGTTTACATCAATCATTACATGTTGTTGAATCCCGAGTTGTTCTTCCATCAAAGAAACAAGAAAATTCTTTGTTAAGTCTACTTGCTCACGCTCTCCCATATGCATCCCATCCAGCCTTAAGGGACTCTGACGCAGTTATGAAGTTTCGGAGTTCATTTAGACCAATGATGAGGATTTGGAGGGTGGAATTCAGATTACAATTCGATCTAATTCGAGCTTTGTAAAGAAAATGGGGCCGTGACCGGGAATTGAACCCGGGCTGGCAGGACCACAACCTACCGTGCTAACCGCTACACCATCACAGCCATCGGTTATTGTGTGCCACCGACAAGCCGTATTTATCTCATTCCGTCTAGTTTC
>WTIV01000184.1:0-1687 GCA_011525095.1 Methanobacteriota archaeon | reverse complement strand
GGACCGGACATCAGAGTAGGTGGTTTTGATGTGAGTTCTTTGACTGGAAACTCAATCAAAACTGTGGAGTTAGTTGTGCACTTTGAAATCCCAGACGCACTTCTTCAAGACAAGACTAGGTTCTCAGTTATCGATGGAGGCACTTACGACCTTGTAAAGACATGGAGTAATACTCAATCCGGCTTGTATTACATGAACAGTGGCTGGTCTATAGAAATATCAAATGATGATAATTGGACATGGGATGAACTAGCAAATATCGAGATCGACCTTGATTATGTTTCAAACGGAGGCACTGATGATTCTCAGTTACGAGTTGATGCTGTGGGATTGAAAATTACCATGAGGACAGCATGGTATGGTGCGGAAAGAGTAGTTGCAAGCTCCACTTATGAGTTCAAAAACTGGCCGCTAATTGACCTCGACCTAAACACTGGAATGCTTGACTCTGTATCAATAGCACCATGTGGACTTGATTCAGACGGAGGGACTTGGACAACTGAAGCATTGGAAAAGCCACCAGCACAGGAGTGGGGTAGGATACACCTCGAACACTCTGATGAAGAAAACGGGACTGTCATGATAGAATACCAAGACAATCAAGGAGCATGGGTAATGATTCAAGAAGGAACAAAACCAGTTGTTAGTTCCGAACTTCAACTTAGATTCACAATTACCAATACTTGCCTAACTAAAGCCTGGATAGACATTAATGACCCAAAAATCAGGTTGCAGGGAAGTATATCTGGAGATGCAAGTGCTATGGTAGAAAATGCAACTCGATGGACTATTGTAGTGAATGGACTAACTGTACAGAATTCTGATGCGACCGATTTAGGCGATTTCGATTTAAACATACCAATCGGTCATGCTCTTGATTCAACAGATACAGAACTGGAGATTAAAATCAAAGTCTGGTACAACTGGGGGAATGACGGTTCCCCAACAACCCTTAGCCTTCGAATCAATAATATTGAAATTAATGGAGCATACCTTATCGAGTACGATGAAGATCCTGTTTGCGGCTTGATTGGTTCTCATGACATGGAGGAAGACGGAGGCGGCCTAATCCTGCCATTGCTAAGCCGTTGTTCAGACGATAGAACATCTGTTGATGATTTGGTAGTTACATTTGAAAACACAAATACGGATTTAATTGAAGTGGACTTAACAGAAGGTCAAATTCGGGTACGATTGATTCCCGAAGCATCTGGCATCGCACAAGTAACGACAACTGTGACCGATTCTGCTGGTAATTTTTGGTCAGAAGTATCTACATTCAATGTTGCAAATGTCAATGATGAACCTGTCCTCGAAGAGTTCAGAGGTGTTGTTCCAGTTGAACACGGATACACACATAACGTGAGTTTCGAATTAAGTGACGTTGATACCTTCAATCAGAATTTGGTAGTTACGACTAATAGGTCATGGGCAACTGTCGATATGGACACACGACAACTAATCATCGACGCACCTACACCTGGGTTCACATCCGTTTTAGTCACCGCTTGTGATGAATCAAATTGTGTTGACAGAGTCCTTGACTTAGAGGTTAGAGCATTGGCAGAACTTTACGTTGAAGAAATTCGTATCAATGAAGATGTTAGAGCTGGTGAAATATTTGAAGTCAAAGTGTTTGTTAGAAACTCTGGGCAGGTACAAGCGACAATGATTGGAGTTAGATGTA
>WTIV01000064.1 GCA_011525095.1 Methanobacteriota archaeon | reverse complement strand
CCTCAACCCTTAAAACGTTTGATTACGACAACGAAGGCAGGATAACTAAGCGCGTGACCGTCGGTGGAGACGATGAGGGGACGACTTATTACCTGTACAAAAACGGCAAGCCGGTTGGCGAATATTCGTCGGCGTCCGATCCCGTTATGAATACTGGCACTTACAGCGTATTCCAAACCATCAGTGTTGGTTTTGGAGACGATGACAGTGCGAATCCAGGCTCGTCGATAACTAGCTACACGGTACAGGGCGGCGAGTCACTAAAGTCCCTAGCCGCGCAGAATTATGGATCGCCGGATCTTTGGTATCTGATCGCAGATGCCAATGGACTCACCGGAAATGAAAAATTAACAGCCGGAGCCCGCCTTGTTATTCCAAACTCGGCTAACAATGCGTTCCAAACTTCCGAGACTAACGCTCTCTATAAAGAGGGTGACATTGTCGGCAGCAAGTTACCAAACCTGACAACCCCGCCACCGGAAGAGGATGAGTGTGCCAAGATTGGAGCGATCATCCTAATCGTCGTGGTGGCACTGGTAGCGGTAGCGCTTACCATAGTAACGGTGGGAGCAGCGGCACCGGCCGCAGCTGCAGCGCTTGGCTTCGCCGCCGGAGGCGCTGCGGCAATCGCAACCGGAGTTGTGGTAGGCGCGGTTATCGGTGCCGCTATAGCACTCGCGGCCTCTGCAGCAACTCAGGGCATTCTCGTAGGTTTTGGTTTGCAAGAAAGCTTTGACTGGGATGCGGTTCTTGCAGATACCGTCGCTGGGGCATTTGGTGGTGCTGCAGCTGGCTTAGGCGCCGCTGTGGCCGCGGGACGTGCGATTAGCACAACGGTGAAAGTGGTTAACGTTGTTGGCCAGATAGCCCTGGAAGCCGCAGGAGAAGCGGCATCTCAAGCGATTCAGAACGATGGTAGGGTAGACGCTCCTTGGTTGGTGGTGGCGGCAGGCGCCGGCGCCGGATTTGGTGAACTGGCCGATATCTCGAGGAGGGGCAAAAAAGCCGCTGACGCAGCAGCAAAAGGATTAGATGCGGCGGCGGACGGCGCAGCCGCGGCCCTCAAAGCCGGTAAAAAGGCAGCGAAGCCGGCACGATCATTCGCTAAACAGGTGTTCGACAACGCATTCGGCCCTCAGATTGTCGGCAATGTGCTTGTGGGCTCTGCCAACGTAGCTGCAACTGCAGTCCGCAAGACAGCTGGCGTAGCTGCACAGGCAGCGAAGCTCGTCGGAGACTTCACAGGTCTAAGTAAAAGACCCGCAAAAATTGGCACCGTGATCAGAGAGGGGCTTGACGGTGCCGCAGAGGCGGCTGCCATTGTTGGCGCAAAGATTAAAAAGACCACCACAAAAGCTGGAAAGAATTTTGACAAATTCTTTGCCGACATCGGTCGCAAAGGGGGAAAAGTTGGCACAGAGTTCGCTGCAGATGCGGCCAGCTTTGCGAGCAAAACGGGCAGCAAACTTTCTGCTGCAGCTGGCTCAGCAAGAACAGCGATTGCAAACTCTAAACTTGGCAAATTAGCAACCAAATTTGGAAACACCAAAGTCGGAAGTGCATTGGGCAGTGTAGCGAGCGGATTGGGTAATGCCGCTAAGACGGCGGCTACCGGTGCGGCTAGGCTAGGAAAACAAATCGCCAACTCAAAACCGGTACGCGCGGTAACAAACTTTTTTGCATCCAAGGGGAACCGTTATGACGTTGGTGACTATGCTGTAACGGTCTTGGCGTTAGCGGAAGAGGAACGGGTGAGGCAAACCAATCCTGATTTTCAATACAACGTCTCGGCATTTAAAAGCACATCCGCGGGAAGGAAAGGTGGGTTCAAATCGGCTGAGCTCACTAATCTGACAAAAGGACTTAATAAGGTTAAGGTCGCCTCCAAGTCGCTGAAGAACATAAACCGTGCAGACAACACCCGCGAAGGTAACAGCAACTACACGCTCGCTGATTACTTCCGCGAGTCACCACAAAAGATCTTTGCAGACATCGGCTCTGGAACCGCAGGAGATAAAGCGCAAACGGGAACTGGTGATTCTGAAGCGGGCTTCACAAACCCCGCTGACATTTTTCTCGTACCTCGAGAAACCAGAGAGAACTATTCGGATGGGGATGCAAGGTTCACTTATTCTGTTCGTCATTCAAACCAGAACAAATACATTGCCCCTCAGTGGCAGGAAATCGCTGCAAGCGCGACCTCAACAATATTCAGTCCCGTTGCATTCGATAAGGCAGCAGACCTGAATCGGGTTCGGAACGAGAATGCGATAGTAAGTGGGCAAGTTCAGGGTTTCTCCGCTTCTTCAATTCTTGCTTTCGTTGAGGCAGCCATCGGTGGAGTGGGTGGTGATCCTTCACAAAACCCTGGCCGCTATAACTGACCTGCATGCCCGGGTATTGCTGTAAGGACCGTCAGCTTCTGGAGGAACTAAAGCGCAAATGGCAATTTGCGGTCTAAAATTCGGCGCCCACCTGTCCAGCAGCATAATTTAACATAATATACATTATGCGAATATATGGGTTTGTGCCAGTGGAACCCTGAAGAGTCCTAAACACGCTAAATCACGACATGTATCACCCAGGCGGCACGTGGAATCAGCATGAACGCCCACCAAGATACTTCACCAGAGCCGCTTAGCCCCTGCTGCCGAAAGCACAACCAGCTTCAGAGACCCCAGAGGCAATATCCCTGCAGCATGAAGCCCAGCGCGGTGTCGGGCTGCGAGCCCGGAATGGCAATCACTTGAACAGGTGCGATGGGTTTTATTCGCCGTCAGAACTGTTGAACTCGAGACTTCCCGAGGACGCTTCAGGGGCCCGGGCCCTGTGGCGAGCAAGAAATTGGCTGAATGCCGCGCGCCGCACAGCAGCCAGAGAACGAAAGACCACTGAGCAAGAGATTGAAGCCTTGCTTACCGCTTGCCTCTTTGGCATGGGCTTTGACCCAGGCTAGGGCTTTAACATCGACCCAACACATCCTCGGGCCTTAATGAGGCTCACTTTTGGTTATATGCTAATAACTATAAAGCATGTTACACTGTGGTTTTCGTGAACAAAAGGATGCGTATGCTGCCTCAGCAGGAACTGACGAACTCAGGATTAAACCGCCCCGACGTTAGCCACTTTTTCCACGAAGGCAGCTCCACACTAACCTATGTGGTGACCTGCACCAATAC
>WTIV01000123.1 GCA_011525095.1 Methanobacteriota archaeon | reverse complement strand
CCATTTTCTGAGAATATTATTTCTTTTCCACCATCTACCATCATCGAATGTTTTTCAGCTCCTCCGAATACTCTAGAAGTAAAATTGCCATCTTCACCCAGGAACACAATGTCATTACCATCTGGTGAGAATTTACAATCGACCAATTCTTGGCCAAATTCACGATATGGTCCCTGTCTTTGTCCTTGTAAATCCCATACAGCCCATCTACCCGCTTCATCACCGGTTAGAATATACTGTCCATCCAAGCGGTAATCGATACAAGTTACATCGACAACATGTACTTCCTGCAGGGTATTTTTTAGCGTCAGACTAGGGATTCTATATTGCTCGACATCACCGTCATAACCTTGCGCTGCCAAAATAGTACCATCAACACTCCAAGCAATATTCCTAAAACTATCATCTGCTTGTACGCTACTTTCCAAAACTTGCATCTCATTTATGTCAATCAATCTTATCGATTCTTTTAGATGCACCGTGGACCTCTTATTTACAGCAAGCAAAGAACCATTCGGATTGAACTTCATTGCTGAGATGTCTTCATCAAAACTAATGCTACCTACTCTCTCTAGAGTTGTTGCGTTGAAAAATATGATGTCTTTGCCATGGTAAGAAGCAAGAATCGTGCCGTTTGGATTTATTGCAATTAATTCTCCACCGTCTCCTTCAAGCGAAGACCAAGTTGAATCTAGATAAGTTAGTCCAGAAGGAACAGCTGATGCAAAAGGAAGAGATACCACTGCAAAGAGTGTCAGTAGCAAGCCAAACTTACCTCGCACAGAACTCGCCCTGTTTTTGCTAGAGGGGACGGGGCTTGAAAGTATAACGCAAGATTTTGATGCCAAAATGTATACAATCCGAGATGGTTCTATTTGCAAATTCTACTTTTCCTGTGTATTTCAACCTACCATCCACTTGAAGTGTTCGTGTTGGCTGGAAGTAACGATGGCGACTATAGACGTCGACGGCATGACTTGTGCTGTTTGCGTCAGCAGGGTTGAATCGGTTATCTCTGAATTGGATGGAATAAGCAATGTTGCGGTTAACCTCGCAAAAGGTTCAGCGAGTTTTAGTGGAACTGTAGATGTAGAAAATGTAATCGCTGCAGTAAATAGATCTGGATACAAAGCATCAAAGCCAATCAATTATTTTCAAAAATGGAAATCCGAAAAAGAAAAATCAAACCGTGAAATCAAAATTTCTACGATATCTTTGGTATATTCTTTGTTAGCGATGTATTACATAATGACTGCAAAAAGTGACCAGACTATGTTTGGATTTTTTTCGATGTGCATAGTTCTGGGCCTAAATTGGAAGGTAGTACAAAAGGGACTCGATTCGATTGTTTACGGAGTTAATATGTACACCCTTGTATTACTAGCATTTTGTTGTGCATTATTCTGGTCTTTGACGAACATGGATCAAGCAATGTGGGAGGCCACATTCATTGTTATTGCGTTTGTTGGTTTTGGAGATAGTCTGGAATCATTAGCAAGGAGTTCAGCAACTTCCTCATTTGCTGAACTTTCTTCTATGGTTAGTGTTGGTAATATCGAAGTCGGCGACGAGTTATCTCTAAGTGCCGGTATGGTGGTTCCCGTTGATGGTACTGTTCTTGATGGATGGACCGACGTAGAACAGTCGGTAATTACCGGCGAGAATATGCCAGTTCCTGTCAAGTCTGGTGACCCAGTTTGGGCTGGAAGTACAATACTTGATGGTAGTGTAGTAATCAGAGCAGATGCTGATAGTGGCTCAAGCAGAATTGATGAAGTAATTAGGCTAGTAGATAAATCTCAATCACAAAAAGCAGAAATCGAAAAAACGGTTGACAAAATTGCAAGAATATTCGTTCCGTTAGTAATTCTATTGGCTGTATCTACATTCTTGTTTTGGAGGCCAACAATGGGTACAGAATCCTCTTTGCGCATGGCAATAACCGTCATGATAATCGCTTGTCCATGTGCCATGGGTCTTGCAACACCAATTGCACTGTTTGTTGGAACCAGTGTAGGTGCAAAAAACGGGATTCTTCTGAAAGGACATAGAGCACTTGAAGCAGCATCAAAAATTGATGTAGTGGTTTTTGACAAAACTGGAACACTTACCACAGGTGATTTTGAAGTCGTCGCAGATAATGAGGAATGTTTGAGAATCGCAGCATCATTAGAAATACATACAAACCATCCAATTGCGACTGCAATAGTAAAATCGTGTTCTGACACGTATGAAGCGAGTGATGTCACTACAATTCCTGGCTGGGGAGTAAAAGGAAAAATCGATGGAAAATCATACTCTGTAGGCAAAGGACATGATGGGATCGAAGTCAAACAAGGCGAATCTTTACTTGGACTAATCAGAATAAAGGATACGATTAGAAAAGACGCAGTAGATGCTTTGCGATTTTTAGATTCAGTCATATTATCAAGTGGTGATAAGGAATCAGAGGTTAGACGGGTCGCTACAGAATTGAACATAACTGATGCACGAAGTAATCAAACACCAGAAGACAAGTTAGAATTGATTGAGAGCCTTTCCAACGTTGCTATGGTCGGTGATGGGATCAATGATTCTGCAGCTCTCGCAGCATCTGACCTTGGTATAGCTGTCTCTTCAGCAACAGGGGTTGCAGATGTTTCCAGTGACATAGTGTTGACAAGAGATGGTTTGATGTCAACTATTGACGCACTAGATCTTGCAAGTAAAACTAGGACGAATATCCGTCAAAACCTTGTGTGGGCATTTGGTTACAATCTGCTTGCTTTACCGGTTGCTATGGGTGCGTTGTATCACTCGCACGGCTTGGTTCTACCACCCTGGTCTGCCGCTGCAGCAATGTCCCTCTCTTCAATGTGTGTTATTTTGAATTCAATTCGACTTCGGTGGTCTTTTGAAAGGGGTATGGCTCGGCGCAGACATGGCAGCCGAATTACCCCGAGATGAAGATGGGAATTTTATAGTCAGAATTGGTCATTCGCCTGACCCTGATGATGCATTTATGTTCTACGCAATGACAACAAATGCATTTCCAACTCCAGGGTATAAATTTGTTCACGAGTTACAAGACATTGAAACCCTAAATCACCGTGCAATGAATAAGGAACTAGAGGTGTCTGCTGTAAGTATTCATGCTTACCCGGACATAGCCCAGGACTATGCATTGATGAATTGCGGTGCATCGATGGGCGAAGGATATGGACCAATGATTGTAACCAAAAAAGGAGTCACAATTGAAGAAGCCAAATCAAATCCAATCGCAGTTCCTGGCTTGAAAACAAGTGCGTATCTTGGAATCAAGATGTGCTGGGGAGATCTTGATTACGAAGTAGTAGCATTTGATGAAATAATTCCTAAAATATTGGATGGTACTTACACATCAGGTCTTATCATACACGAAGGTCAGTTGACATATGTTGAACATGATTTGGATGTTCTTGTAGACTTGGGAGTATGGTGGAATGAGAGAACTGGTGGTCTGCCAATGCCCCTAGGAGGAAACGTAGTTCGAAAAGACCTTGGTCAAAAGATGATGGAAGACATTACTATGTACACAAAAATGAGCATAGAACATTCGATTTCTAATCCCGATGTTGCCCTACAATTTGCAAAAAAATGGGGTAGAGGTATCGATGATGATACCAACAGAAAATTCGTGACTATGTATGTCAACGACAGAACAATCGACTACAAACCAGAAGGTAGAGAATCAATTCGAAGATTCTTGAAAGAAGGTCAGAGCATTGGACTTGTAGAGGCATCATTCGATGTAGATGGATTGAAATTTATTGGTGCTGAAGAGTAGGGGTTTCTATGAGCGTAGCAGACAGAGTTCCTGGTGTGTCAGAGTACGGATCAGTTGACCCTGCTCCCCCTTCAACAGAGTCGAGGATAACTAAACTCGCAGAGACGTTATTGAATGAAGAAACAAAAATGTTCGAAAGAATGCGCGCAGTATTTTCACTTAGAAATGATCGTTCAAAGGAGGCAGTAGAAATTCTCTGCACTGGATTCACAGCAAGTAGTGCATTGCTAAGACATGAACTAGCATACGTCCTCGGTCAAATGCAAGATAGTCATGCAGTACCAACCTTAATCGACGTTTTGTCTAATGAAAACGAGCATGTAATGGTTAGACATGAAGCTGCAGAAGCCCTTGGAGCAATAGGTGACCGACGGGCGAGACCAGTTTTGGAAAATTTCCTACACGACCCACTTCCTGAAGTTTCAGAGTCCTGTGAAGTCGCATTGGATTTACTAGCACTTTGCGAAGAACCGTCTGAGGTTAAGTGGTAACCCACCAAATTCAAAGGCTGTACCTACAACGGAACATCGAGGGAGAACAGTGCCACACGAACATATCGAACTCGCACAGACGCCAAACGGCGAAATCGGTCCGCGTTGCAATGAATGCGGAATTAGGCTAACATTTGGCGAGGCAATGGTCCACGGCAAACACTATCTTTGCTGGGAACATTATGTCGAGGCTACTGGCGCAGATACCGCAACAGTGGAAATTCAAAGACAGACTCGATTCTGGAAAGAGTGAAGGTTCAAGTCTCTCCTAGTCACCCAACATATTGAGGTGGTACTGTTTCAGGCTGGGCAAGATTCGCACATCGGTTTACTCAATATTACCGTACCGCAGAATTGTGGACACCTCCAAGATTGAGAACGAGGGAATGGATGTTCATACCATTCGGAGGCGGTACTCCGATTAGACACAAGGCATTCTCTGACATGAATGATGTGCGCCGATTTATCTGTGAGAGACCTCAACACTCATGTTTCTACTCTACCGCGTACTGGAAGAAACCGCATGAATTGAAAATGTCAGATAAAAACTGGCTTGGTGCGGATTTGATTTTCGATTTGGATGGTGACCACCTTCCGGGGGTTACCGACAAAGACTTTCCAGCGATGATTAGCGTGATTCAAGAACAGGCATGGTCCTTGTGGAACGATTTTCTCGAACCTGATTTTGGCTTTAGTGAAGACCACCTACAAGTTACATTTTCTGGACATCGAGGATTCCACTTACATTACAGAGACCCGAAATTTTTCCACCTTGATTCCGAAGCTAGGAGGGAACTTGTAAGCCATATTCGAGGTGAAGGCGTTGAAGTGAGTGATCTGTTAGAGCGGTCAAGAAATCCAAATGCTACAGGTTGGGCAAAAAGAGTATCCAAAGGAATCAAATCAGTTATTTCAAAGTTAGATCAAATCAATCAAGGTGATGTGAAATTACTCAACACAATCACAGCGAACCTTCAGGAAATGATGGATAGGGAAGGGCTGAAGGGTTTACGAGGCAAATCTAGTATTGAAAAATTAGCGGAATTAATGCAAGATTCCAACCGAAGAGAGAGAGTGATCGATGGAAGATTAACAGCACTAAATAATCACGGTTTGCTATTCCAGAATTTAATCCGTGCTGACACCAGCGTTGTATTGGGTAATGCTGGTGAAACTGATGAAGTTGTTACTATTGATACACGTCGCCAAATTAGGTGGCCGGGTTCATTACACGGAAAAAGCGGAATGCGAGTCACTGAGTTTCCGCTAAGTCGTTTAGATCCTGATAAATCAGATTCATTTGATTGTTTGAGTGAAGGTATTGCACTCTCTAGAGATGAACTAGTCCGTGTAGAAATGACGGTGGATGATGCGGTTGCTAGATTTGATGAACGTGTGGTAGACGCAGCAGCTGGAGATGTTGTGGAAATTCATGAAGCAGGTGCAACATTCTTAGTTTTGAAGGGATGGGCGAAGTTAGTAAAATAGACGAAATTCCATACTACGTATGCATCTAACAATGGTAACGTTCAAGGGTAGACTACCTCCCACAGAGCATGAGGTGCACTGATGGGTCTGCGTAAAAGAGACAAGAAAGCCAATGATTTGCCTCCGATGCCAGGTCTCCCACCGATGCCAGCACCACCTGCTCCTGGAATGCCAATGCCTCCAGCGCCGGGCTTACCTTTGCCACCTAATCCTGCAGCACCTATGCCTCCTGCGCCAACACAAATTCCTACTCCACCGGCACCAGCAGCACCTGTTGCTCCACCGCCAGCAGTTCCACAGCCTGCACCGCTTCCAGCAGCGCCTGAACCTCAGGGTCAAGCAATCGAAGCACTTCCACCCAGTCCTGCTCCCGAACCTGTGGTTGAAGAGCCAGAGAAAGAATCCTATGCAGGACTATACGCTAAGAAGAGTGGCAAACCGCTACAGCAAGTCTACGGTCACATAGACCGAATTGGCGAGGGTGAGGTCGGTAGCCTTCTCGAGAGATATTCAGACAGATTCGGTCACGAACTGGACCGTGACATCATTGTTATGCGCAAAGAGCAGCGTGATGACAAGATTGCTGAGATTAGAGACTCACCTACTGTGCAATTACTCAATGAAGAAGTGGAAGAAGAAAGTCACCTTGATGGAGAGACTTTGGTCGAATTAAATTCTCAACTCCAAACGGTTGAAGACGAATTAAGAAGACTCAAACCAGAATATCAGGCTGCAAAAGAAGAGGGCGATAGAGAAGTGTTGCGAGAATTGCGACCTTCTCTCGAGCAACTCATGTCTGAAAGGAAGCTTATCAAAGCCGTTCTTGCAGGTGAAGCCGATTTGGATGAGCTGATCGGTTCTGAAGACGAGGACGATGTCGCTGATGATTACGAAGAAGATGATGAAGAAGACGCTGATGACGATGTTTTCACAGAGTTTGTTTCAATCATAGACGGGTTCCTCGGAGAATTACCTGAATCCGATGTCATAGCATTTACTAAATCGGCAGAATTTGAGATTTACAAGTCAGTAGCGTCCAATCCATTAGGAGCAGACGACGAAGATAGAGCAGAATTCTTTGGGGTCGTGGATAAATTGCTTGGAGATATGCCGGACGATGCTATTTTGAAGTTCACTCAAAGTGAAGATTTCGAAATATATCGTGCAGTAGGCGCAATGTACAGTTGAGGTGGAGATTATGGGATTACTTGACAAGGTCGATAATTTAGACGAAGCACAACCTGCAAAGGCAAAGCCAAAGGCGGCTAAAGCGGTTTCCAAGGCTAAGCCAAAAGCAGCCAAAGCGGTCGCAAAAGCGACTCCAAAGGAGAAAAAGGCAAAACCATCTAGGGCTGAAAAAGCTGTGAAGTCTCGTGACAAGCCAGAAAAAATCCGTCCCTCAGGCCTACCTGAAGGGTACGAATTGGCTGGAAAAATGCCAAGATACATTGGTTGGCTAATCAACTTCGGATGGAACTTCGGTGTGGCAATTGGTCTGTTGAGCATCATTTCTACCGGAGCAGATTCCGACTTAACATTAGGATGGATCGCATCGCTTCTAATGATTACACTAAACTGGCTTGTCCTTCCAATTTGGACTGGTCGAAACATTGGAGAGTTCGTTTCACGTACCAAGTACATCAACTCATCAGGAAAGAAACCAATCTCCATTCATGCAATCCTGAACAACAGCATCGGATTCCTTTCACTTATCGGTTTGATTCTGATAATGGCAAACTTCCAAAACATTAGTACAACAGGTCTTCCGTGGTTTATCACAGGTGTTGTGTTTATACTATTCTGGATTGTAAATTTCTTCTTCAAGAAAAATTCAGACTTTTCCCAAGGTACAATCGACTTACTGTTCAGTGCTTACCTGGTTAAGCACGTAGCCACAGGCGAGGAAACAGGATGGTTGGCACGCTTTGAATCGCTTGGTGACTTTGGTGACAAATGGCAACAGAATTCTCAGAAGAGACAAGAAAAGGCTGCAGCAAAGGCAAAGGCGAGAGCTAAAGTAAAATCCAAGGAATCAGAATCATCTAATGAAGAATCTGAGGACTAAGCATGAATCGCCGTGTGGCGACTTGGGATGGTCGAAAGACTCTATCAGTACTTATTGCTACATTTGCAATCTCTTTCCTAATTCCCTATGGATTCATTGCTATATTGTTTACATCGTTACTACTAGTCCATCAGTTGTTATTGCGTCTAATTTTTACAGGACCGGAGAAAAGGAGCCTACCGTTTGATGATCCAAGATGGGATGTGATTAAAGTTGACAATAACGGTGTAGATGTCTATGGTTTCATAAATTACCAAGATGAGAAATCAGACATGGCTGTATTCATCCATGGATGGCAATCTTCAAGTGAAAAATACACAGAAAGAATGTTACTGTTTAGAGATAGAGGACTGCATACTCTAGCAATCGATTCACGTGGTCATGGAATGGCACCAGATACACCAGAGTGGACGGCTGGGAAGGTGATTTTAGACATAAAATGTATATTGGAAAGTGTCGAGGTTTCAAGAGTCAACAAGATTCACTTCTACGGGCACAGCCTAGGTGGTTTTATCGCCATAGGAATGCACCATTCAAGACATTCAGGGTGGTGGAAGGAGAACTATGGAACTTTGATTCTAGAGTCTCCAATGGCAGCATACTCACCAATCTTAGAACAGATGTCGGGAAGAATATCTTTCATGTTGCCATTGTTGAAACGCTGGGCACTGAGAGGTTTCAACAAGATTCACCCTGAAGCAGGTGGTTTGGAGTGGAAAGACATTGATGTGCCTCATTGGGGTCTACCAAAAGTCCCAATTTTACTATTACAAGCTGAGACGGATAACAGACTAGGCAGATATCACTACGACTTACTGATGAGTCAAGAATTAGATATCACTGGACATCTAATCAAGTCTCTTCCACATTCTAAAAACAGGGTTAATGATGATAGAGATAAAATAATTGTCGAATGGATAGAAAATAGAATTCTCTGATCACTCTTCTTCGGAGACACCTGCTTGTTCACGAGCCAATTCTCGCATGTCTTCATGTTCGTCTAACTCGTCCACAATTTCTTCTCCAAGTAAGGTTTCTATCGCATCTTCCATGGTTACTATACCAGCAGTCCCACCAAAGTCATCTGTTACAGCCAAGATTTGGACTTTAGATTTCAAGAATGTCTCTAGAGCAAGGTCTACACTATCATCCATGCCGATTGTTAGTATTGGTTTCTTGAACTCGATTAGCTGCCTATCCCACTCGTCCATTGAGGCAGCCATTAGGATATCAGACCTCAAAACAAAGCCAGATAATTGATCAATTGATTCTTCATATACAGGCATCCTGCCAAACCTCAGAATCTTGGTTTCATCCAAAACTTGTCTTATTGTCCAGCCATGGTCAAAAGCCAAAGTAACAGTTCTTGGTGTCATAATATCCTTTACAGGAGTTTCTCTGAGCGCAAGCAAGTTATGGATGACAGCTTCCTCATCTTCCTCTAACTCTCCCTCTTCTTCGCTTATGTCAGCCAAAACATGTAATTCGTCTCTCGTTACAGAAACTGATTCTTCCTTGGGCAGAAGCCTCTTGAATAGCAATAAAGGTGTGAAAAACGGTGCAAGCGCTTTTGTCATACCTGACAAAATGTATCCTGACGGGAGTGCAAGTTTTTTCCAATATGCCGCCCCAATTGTCTTTGGAATAATTTCTGAGAGGAATAATACCGCCAATGTTAGTATCACGGAAGCGATTGTAAGACTATCATCCCCCCAAATCCTTGCTACCTCTGCACCAACTCCTGCAGCACCCATTGTATGAGCAATAGTGTTGAGAGTAAGTATCGCAGTGAGTGGTTTAACTGAATCATCTTCCTTTAGACGCGACCATCTTTTTCCATTTTTGTCACCAGATTTACTCATTATGCTAACATGAGATGTTGACATGGAAAGCAATACTGCTTCCAACATAGAACACATGAAGGAAACACCCAGCGCTAGGGATGAATATACGACAAGCATTGTGTAGTCTGCCATAGGGTTCAACGAACTCCTCAGCCAATCGGCCCATAATACCCTAGAGAGTATAGTTCTTGAGTCTTCGCCATTGGTCCTAACACAGAACTCATGTAGTTTATCTCATCCGGCAGGTTGGGTGAAGCGCATGTCAGGTGAACACGTGTTGATTTGTGTAGCTTGGCCTTATGCTAATGGTCCACTTCATTTGGGCCACGTTGCGGGCTGTTATTTGCCCCCTGATATTCAAGCGCGCTTTGAAAGAGCGAAAGGCAATCGTGTATTGATGGTTTCAGGCTCAGACGAGCACGGCACTCCAATAACCGTAACTGCAGAGACTCAAGGAATTTCACCACAGGAAGTTGTTGATAAGTACCATGAAATCAATACAAAGGCTTTGATTGACTTAGGTTGTAGTTGGGAACCTAATATAGATCCTCGAGGCCCTGAATTCGGAGGCTCTCTGTTTAACAGAACTAGCGATTCTGAACACTACGAAATTGTTTCGGAGAATTTCATGAAACTGATGGATGCTGGACTGTTCGAGCGAAAAGTAATGCAACAATACTACGAGATAAGGGAGGATGGTGGAAGATTCCTTCCCGACAGATATGTAGAAGGAGAGTGCCCTAATTGTGGTGCTGAAGGTGCTAGGGGTGACCAATGTGACGAATGTGGAGTTACCTATGAAGCACACGAGCTCAAAAATCCAAAATCAAAGATGAATCCCGAGGCCTCCATTGAAATTCGTGATACAGAGCATTTCTTTTACCGTCTTGATTTCTTTCAAGAAGTCCTTGAGGAACACGCCAAACAAAGGCAAGGAGTTTGGAAGCCAAATGTCAAAGCTATGACAAAGCAATGGCTGGACATGGGTCTTAGACCTCGTGCAGTCACTCGTGACCTTGATTGGGGTATTCCTTTACCCCTTGAGGGAGATGAATGGGATGGCAAGTGCATTTACGTGTGGTTCGAAGCAGTTCAAGGATACTACTCATGCGCAAAATTATGGGCAAATAGATTTTCGGATTCTAAAGATTATGAAAAGTGGTGGAAGGTTTCTGAAAGTGGCAATCCTCCGAGGCATCTATATTTCTTGGGCAAAGATAACATCCCATTCCACACAGTGATTTGGCCAGCGATAATTATGGGATTAAATCATGCAAACAAAGGATTAGACCTCAGCACCCCGCCATCACTACCTGGTCCAGGAGACCTGAGTCTTGAAGACAACGTTCCCGCAATGGAATATCTAATGCTGGCTGGCGGCCAGTTCTCAAAGTCGCGGAAACACGCTGTATGGCTACCATCATTTTTGGAAAGATTTGACCCTGATACGCTACGATACTATCTTTCAATCAACATGCCAGAAGCGCATGATACAGATTTCAATTGGCCGGATTTTGTTGAAAAAATCAACTCCGAATTAATCGCTGCATATGGTAACTTTGTGCACAGAGTTCTAACCCTTGGTGATAGATTGCCTAATGAAAGACAACTTTCGACATTCGACGATTTGTCTTATTGTAAAGATGAAATGGTAAAATTAGAAACATTACATCAACAAGCAACATCTAGCCTTGAAAGACACCGTTACAAAGAGGCACTTCGTACAATAATGTCTGCGGCACAACTCGGCAATCAAATGCTCCAAGCAGCAACACCTTGGAAATTTTTGAAGGATTTAGATGCTGAAGGAGCAAAGGATTCAATGGCAAAACTAGCTTTTGGATGGAGATTGTCTAGATATCTAGCAATTATGACTCAACCCTTCCTACCGTTTAGTTCACAACGACTTTGGGAATCACTCGGAGAATCGGGAGATGTGGCACTTGCTTCTTGGGATTCTGCAACAGATTGGACAGTTCCTTACAAATGGGGCGAAGCAGAACCAACTCCTCTATTCCAGCGCTTAGATTTAGAGGAAATTCTATCCCAAGAAAAATCACTAGCAGGAGAATCATCTAATTCCAATGACCCAGGTCACTCTGTTAAGGGTGGAAAAAAGAAGAAGAAGGAAGTAAAGAAAATGCCAGAAGGAACAACACATCTAGACTTTGAGACATTCATGGAAGTCGAGTTAAGAGTAGGCAAAATTGTATCCGTATCAGATCACGAGAACGCGGACAAGTTGTACGTTGTAGCAATCGACGATGGTTCCGAATCTGGTAGAACTATCTGTGCTGGTTTGAAAGAGTACTACACTGCAGAAGAAATGGTAGGCAAATCTGTTGTCTTCGTTGCTAATTTGAAACCAAGAAAACTCCGCGGTGTAATGAGTGAAGGAATGATGCTTGCTGCTGACGATGGAGATGGTGGTGTAAAATTAGTAACCATTGATGGCGATATCGCAACAGGCTCACAGGTAAGATAATCAAAGCCTATCTCTGACTTTATCCATGACTTTGCGCGATAATATCTTCGCATTTTCTTTGATATCTGGAACATTCGCTCTGATTTCCTGCGCCATTTCATCTGGTAGGCCGGGGAGATTGATGTCCACATTGAATAATGCACCTTTACATGCAGCGCTAGCGAGTAAACCGGCGACTCCAACATCTGAAACAGCATTTCCATTTCCTTTTTCGGCTAACTCTGGCAAAACCGCCAACAAATCTAGTGCTAATTTTGCTGTCTCGAACGGCTTTTCAGTAGCTACAAGAGTTGCTTCACGGATTGCTTCTCTTCGCGATGTCTTTTGTTCCTCTGTATCTTTAGGGAGCCTAAATGATTGCATAACATCATCGAACGCATCACTGTCTTCATCTGCTAATTCTCCTGCTCTTGTCATGATTTTTACAGCAAGGAGCATTGATTTTTCTGCAATAGGCCAGCCTTCTGACCATTTGTCCTTTCCAATCGTCAGGTCGCATACCATTATGGTAAGAGCTGATGCCTGTCCAAGGGAGATTGCAGCAGCTGTGCCACCACCCGGTGTGGGTGAAGAAGATGCTAAGGCTGCTTGAAACTCTCTAACCGTCATTTCCATCCATGGTGTCTTCATATTTTCACTTCCTTTCTAAAGCCCATTCAATTATTCGCTGATTTGGCTCAAATTCTCCAAGGTAATCGAGACCAAGGCCTTTGATTGCTGCATCGACCAATTCTTGTTCGTCATCGCAATCCGGAGAAGCATACCATCTGCCAGACTCTAGCATTGCTGACAGTGGAACCAAGCCAACTAATTCTGAACCACATGTTTGGATTCCATGGTCGTTTACTACTGATTTAACTGCCTCAAATGCAATGTGCATCGGTGTGACGGAGACATCACGTAAGTTCATTGACACTTGTGAGATGCCGTGAGCTTCTAAGGGAAGACCCATGCCTTGTACCATCTGTAGCATGCCCGGTATTCT
>WTIV01000004.1 GCA_011525095.1 Methanobacteriota archaeon | reverse complement strand
CTTGGAACTGAAACACCAAGAGCAAAACTTGATATTGTTGGTGAAACAAGATTTGAGGCATACTCTGAGATTGTTCAGGCAGTTACAAGTAGTAGTGGTGAAGTTGATCTTGATCTATCCAAAGGTCAGAACTTTGAAATTACCACCACAGAAAACATTACTGCATTCAACTTATTGAATATTACATCAGGCACAACAAGGTCATACACTATAAAGATTACACAAGATTCATCAACACCATATACAGTAGATGTTGATACTTATAGATTAAATGGTGGATCAGAACTTTCCTGTAACTGGCCAGGTGGTATTGTTCCTACAGTCACAAATGTTGCAGGTAAAACTGATATCTATTCCTTCATGACATTTGATGGAGGGACAACAATCTTTGGTGTAGTTGGAGGTCAAAACTTCTCATGAGTCCTATTGCATTTAATAATTTCAGATTTACTGATAGCACATTAGATCTGAATGGTCCATTACTTTCATTTACTGAAGAACCATCTGATGTCACTGTAGCAATTGGTGCCACAGTTTCACTAACTGGAGTATCTACGTTATCAATATCACCTTTCAGTGGTACTATCAATTATCAGTGGTACAATTCCACTGATGGGTCTGCAGTATCAAATGGAGAAAGAACTAATGAGTCAGGATCTATTTCCACAATAACAGGTGCAACATCAGAAACCCTATCAATCATCAATGCGCAATATCTAGAAGATAATGCAGATGCATATTACTTAGAGGCAAGTTATACACCTGCTGGATATGGTGTTGAAACCATTGGAAATCCAGCAAATGAACCACTTAATTCAAATCCTGCATCAATTTTTGTAGGATTTGCGATTGATATTAATGTGCAACCTGCTCCAAATATTGATGCAGTAGCAACAGATTTTACTGAATTCACTGTTGTGGCATCCACTAGTGCCAATAATCCTACCTTTGATTCAAGATTAACATATCAATGGTCCCTTGATGGATCAAGTCTTTCTGATGATGATACTGTACAGGGTTCTAATTCAGATACACTATCAATTAAGAGAGCTGTTGGATCTTATAGCATCAAATGCACTGTTGGTCATCAAGATTCCACAGACACAGTGGATACAGATTCAGTGACCTACACGACCAAATCATCCACTGGATATGTGTATTCTGAACTTATCACAAATAGAGGGGGAACCACAAGCAGATCTGTCTCTAATTACAATCTTAATGCAGGATCTTTTAATGCTAATGGTCCACAACACTTGAATTTCATTTATAGTCCCAATGAAGATCTTGATGTAATCATTGAGATGACCTCTTCAGCAGGAAATAGTTCTGGTGCAAATGCTGGTGGAAATGGTGGATGGGGAGCTTTTAAACTTAAATTGTTGAAGGATGTAGAATATTTACTTGAACTAGGATCTAAGGATGGAACATATGATCCAATTGGAGGTAGAGTTGCCTCTCCAGTTAATGGTGCATTGGGTGGAGGTATGGGTATATTGTATAAACAGAACAGACCCATTGCAGTGTTAGGTGCAGGTGGTGGAGCTGGTGCTGCTGGTAATGGTGGAGATGGTGGAGGATTGAATATCAGTGGTCAGAGAGGTGGTGGAAGAAATGGTGGTCAAGGTGGAACAGGTGGACCAAATGGAAGAGGTGTAGAAAATTTAAGCTCTACACAGAGTGCATCTGGAGGTGCCACTGCAGCATGTATTTCAAATACAAGTGGAGATTATTTTAGAGATACACTTGGCTTGAGTGATTGTATTGATTATTGGACATATTATGGGAGTAAGGTAGAATTTATTGATCAGACAGGTGTTCAATTCAATGGACAGAATGGACTGCCTTCGTCTACATCACTGTTTAGAGGATTCAGACAAGGATCAGCAGGAAGAACGAATGCTGGTTGGGGTAAGGATGGTAATGGTGGTGGTGGAGGCGGTGGCGCTGTTGGTGGAGATGGATCAGCAGGAAACCAAAGTGGTGGTGGAGGAGGATCAGGGTATGCAAATACTGGTGAAGTAGAAGTTTTAAGGACATCATCAGGAGCATGGGATGGCAGTTCATATGCCAAAGTGCAATTGTATACTGATTCACTTGCTCAACAATATAGAAATGGTGTTTATGATCCTGGATCAAATTCTGAAAATATACAGCAAATTGAATGGAATGATAGTAGAAGTCTTGGATATAAGCAGGGCACAGAAAATGAATCACAAACCAATTCAGGTTCTACAATAAACACAGGATCTGGGTCACAATCTAATCCTGTGAATGCAAATTGGATTGAAAAAATTACTGCTGAGAGTCTGGTGAGAAGCAATCAATTATTCTTTTCTCCAGAGGGAACAGATGCCTCAAAACTCTCGTATTTCATGTTTAATTTGTTATACAAAGGAGTTAAGCACAAAACAAGTGACAACACCTATTTGTTAAACAATAGAGGCAATAGAGATTCAAGCAAAGGAACCACAAGAAGATGGTACACTGAAACTCAAAATTTATTGAACAATGAACCAGAATTATACACTAATGATAAGGAGGAAGCATTTGTTCCATACAGACTTGAATTTAGTATCTCATTGTCCTTTGATAATGTTAAGTATTCAAATGAGCAAATAAGAACTGGTACTGGAGGTTTCACTCAAAAACCATCATGTGTTGGCACCCAGAATGGTTGGTACACAAGAACAGGCAGACCAATATCAGAAACTGGAGGAGATGGACGCTATGATGCAAGAAGCATTGAAATTTTCTTTGATGGTGAATTAATATCTGGTCCAACCAATGAAGATGGATATGTTATCTCTGGTAATTATGCCTACATTTTTGGAGATTATAGATCACCTAGTGCATATGGTTGGAAAAATAATAATCAATGTGGATATTCAGGACCTGAAGGTGTTGGAAATGGTGACTTTGGTAATGCTTTTGATGTGAAGAGATATGATTACAATGCTGCCTCTGGTGCTGGTGGAAGATGGAAAGTATTGACCATTCCATTTGGAGAGGGTGGATTGAGTTATGATTTTACATCTTTTGAATCTAGAAATGATATTAATTTTAACAGCAATCAGTTTGCAAAATATTTCAATACTCCTGAGGGAAGGGGTATACTGACTGATTTCAATGAAGTCAATTCCTCAGGAAGTCCAAGATACAACTATACAAATCCAAAGATTGAATACATCAGATCAAGA
>WTIV01000092.1 GCA_011525095.1 Methanobacteriota archaeon | reverse complement strand
TTGGCATTGGCATTTCCATGAACCTGCGGTAAGCTTTGACCCTGATGTCAGTCATCCACTTTGGCTCGTTCTTTAGCTCAGAAATATCGATAACAACCTGTTCTGAGAGTCCCTTATCGAATCGAATAGTAGCATTCTCTGGATCATGGAATCCATACTGATAATCACCGACTGCGTCTCTTGCAATATCTCCGCTCATTACCTCACCTCACTCCTCTAACCAATCGTAACCTTTGGATTCTAATTCAGTTGCAAGTTCAGGACCACCAGTCTTTACGATTTTACCGTCAATCATAACGTGAACGAAATCAGGTTTAACATGGTCTAGTAGCCTCTGATAGTGAGTAATTAGTAGGCACCCTGCGGTTGGCGTTATGCTATTAATGCCGTCAGAAACAACCCTCAGTGCGTCAATATCTAGTCCGGAGTCTGTCTCGTCAAGTAGTGCAAGGGTTGGGTTTAGCAACAGCATCTGAAGAATTTCCAGCCTCTTCTTTTCGCCGCCACTGAACCCGTCGTTAACATATCTTGATAGGAAGGATTTGTCCATTTCTAGCGCTTCCATGTGTGCTTTCAATTCTTTTCTGAACTCTCTTGCGCTTGGAGCATCATCTCCTCGAACTGCAGCAACAGACTTTCTTAGGAAGGTACCAACCTGTACGCCAGGAATCGAGGATGGATATTGGAAAGACAAGAACATACCAGCTCGTGCACGCTCATAGACTTCCAATTCCTCGAGCGGTTGTCCCTTGAACTTGATTGAGCCTGAAGTCACTTCATAGGCTGGGTGGCCCATAACTACGCTGGCCAAGGTCGATTTACCTGAGCCGTTTCTACCCATTATTGCATGAACTTCACCAAGGTTAATTTTCAAGGATAAACCCTTGATAATCTCAGTATCTTCGACACTGACGTGAAGGTTCTCGATGCTCAGCATCTCGGCTCCCATGTTGGGCCCTAACGTCACACCTTTATGAATGACTGTACAAGCGTTTATTCTTGCAAAAGCGAGGGTTCTTGAAGACAGAACCTGACGGGTACCCATGGATGACGACATTCTAGAGCAGTACCGCCTTGAGGCTGCGGCTGCAATGGAGGTCGAAGCCAAGCGCAGAATTGCAGAAACCGCTGATGTCGAGATGGATGAAAATCTTCGGAACATGTCCCTTGATGACGTAGAAGAAATGGTTCCTGCTTTGCTCGCCAGATTAGGACAAGTTAGAGCGGCGCTAGATGGTCACGGTGGAGGCATCTCTGTGACAAGCTCCGTCAAGGAGGATGATGGATACCATTTCGTATTGGATTTGACCGGTGCTTGCCTGTCCTGTGGCGCCGCACCTGGTACGCTTCAAGGAGTAAAAAACGACTTAGAAAGTGATGATGAAATCACTAAGGTTAGCTTTTGTTCAAGTCTATTGGACACATTCGACGAATTGGGAAGAGAATTCATTCTAGCACATGGCGAAGTCGATTTCGTATGAGGTGGTTTGGTTATGAAGTGGCGAACCGGTGCAAGAGAAGATCCAAAACCATGCCGAGAAAAAGACCAAGGTAAATTCGAAATCACCGCAAGAGACGGTCAAGCAAGGTTAGGAAAATTGCACACTAAACATGGCATCGTACAGACACCATGTCTCCTGCCTGTGATTAATCCAAACATCCGGACTATTGAACCGAGGGAAATGTGGGACAAATATGGAATTCAAGCCTTAATCACTAACTCATACGTAATTTGGAAACATGAGAAACTCAAGTCTGTTGCTCTTTCAGACGGAGTCCATTCATTGCTTGATTATCCGGGTATGATAATGACAGACTCTGGGACATTCCAATCATACGTTTACGGAGATGTTGAGGTAGGAGTTGAAGAAATTGTCCAATTCCAGAAAGACATTGGTGTAGATGTTGCGACAATGCTCGATGTATTCACACGCCCTGACATGACATACTCTCAAGTCAAAGAGGCCGTGAATGAAACAGTGAAAAGGAGTACACCATCTATCTCAACAGCCCAGGAAATGATGCTGAATGGACCGATTCAAGGAGGGATATTCCCTGAATTGAGAGCTATGAGCGCTAAGAAAATGAGCGAACTAAATTTCAGTGTTCACCCAATCGGAGGAATTGTACCAGTAATGGAGCAGCAGAAATACACAAACCTTGCAAAAATCATGCTCGCTACGAAATCAAATCTCTCTCCAAATAGGCCTGTGCACATGTTCGGTTGTGGGCATCCAATGTTATTCCCGATGCTGATTGCGCTAGGTGCAGACTTGTTCGATTCTGCAGCATACGTTTTATTCGCAAGAGATGGAAGATTGCTAACTCCATGGGGAACTGAAAAAATTTCAGAAATGGAAGAATGGCCTATAATTATGCCATCTGTATCTAATCACACACCCGCCGAGGTTAGAAAAATGAACAAGGAGGATAGAACAATTTTACTTTCGAGGTTCAATCTAGAGGTTACTCTTCAGGAATTATCTAGGTGCAGACAAGCGGTTCGAGATGGCACCATATGGAGGCTAGCAGAGAGAAGGAGTCATCAGCATCCTGCCCTGCGCGAGGCCTTTTTGTGGCTCACTACCAATCCATCAAAAGCGATTCTTGAACCACTAATTCTTGACGAAATCAGTGCATCAAAGGAGACCGGAGAAGAAAAAGGTCGCTGGGAAGAAAACTGGGATTGGTTAGTTTCAGCACAACAAACCCCTAGAAATGGCGGGGAATCTTGGGGAGGAAACGACACATTCAACCGACCACACATACAGATGGCAATGAGAAATTTGCACTCAAGATGGCAATCACAAAAGCGGGGTGATGTAATTGTTTTCCACGGTACAACACCCCCGTGGAGAGACAAAATCGGAGAATTAGTCGATAGAATTAGCAACTTGGACTATGAATTGTTTATCCAAACCCCGATCGGTATAGTTCCTTACGGCCTTGAGGACCTAAACCCATGGGCCCATGTTGAAGGCCCAAGTTGGATGTGGAATGGGGCTCTAGACCACATCAAAATACAGTCAGATCTGGAAAAATTCGGCTTAGTAAATAGGAGAGTTATCCCGATTGATATTTCAGATACCGAGGATTTACACAATCGCGTGTTCGAAATTTTAGGCATTGGACCCACTGAAAGAGACATTGAGGCAAACAAAACCAGGCAAATTATTGACAAAATGTGCGTACTTTACAATATGAATTATCGTGATGCTGCAGACATTATGGCAGACTCTACATACGTCATGAGTAGAACAGGAAGAATTCGAAATGTAATCAATTCAAACGGAGCTCACATTGTATCTCCGAGATTGGCAGAGGGAGGCCTATCACTGACTGTCGAGGGAGCAAAAATGCTTCATTCGTTGCGTAAGATTCCAGTTCCCAAAAGTTTTGGAACAAAGAAAAAATCTGATTGCAGTGGTAATGGCCTTGCGTGGGTCGTTGTCGACAGTGATGCGGAACCATTCGTCAAGCAAGGAAGAAATGTAATGCACGGCTTCGTACTTGCGTGTGATGAATGGACGAGACCGGATGAAACTGTGCTTATTGTGAATCAATCTGGCGAATTGTTGGCCATTGGCAGGTCACAGTCGACGCCAGAGGAATTATCCACGTTCAAAAAAGGAATTGCAATCAAAGTACGAGAAGGGTGCCCCTAAAAGGGGCATATTCATTAGCCCATCAGTCTGTAAAAGATACATGGTCAAGGATTTGATTATCGAATCAACCGACTTGACCAAAGCCTACGGGCCTCATGTTGCACTTGATTCATTAAACATCAAAATCGAAAGAGGTGCAACTGGATTGTTAGGTCCAAATGGTGCAGGGAAATCCACTTTCCTGAAGACTATACTCGGGCTAATTCAACTTACATCAGGTGAGGGAAAGGTTCTGGGTTACGATGTCAGAACACAGGGCGACTTAATACGCCAAAACATTGGATACATGCCGGAATATGATGCACTAAATCCCAATATGGATGCAATTCACCAAGTAAAATACAGTGGGGAATTAATTGGGATGAATCCAGCAGTAGCCCTTCAAAGGGCTCACCAAGCCTTAGATTACGTCGGATTGGGTGAGCAAAGATACAGGGAAGTTGAATCATTCTCAACGGGTATGAAGCAAGCTACAAAATTGGCTTGTGCACTAATTCACGACCCTAAATTGATAATTGCGGATGAGCCGAGCAATGGCTTGGATGCAAAGGCTAGAGAATTCATGCTAAACACTCTCGAGATAACCGTGAATGAGGGCCAACGTTCGGTTCTCATGGCATCACATTTGATGGATGATGTGGAGAGAGTTTGCGAGAATATCGTGTTACTACACAAAGGAAAATTGGCTGCTCAAGGGAAAATTGAGGATCTCAAAGCGATTGACAAAGAAGTCGAAATACATGTTTGGGGATCTGCAGGAAAAATGGAAGAAACACTCAAGGATAGAGGTATGAAAGTAAGGCGTGAAGGACGTGTTATGAGAATTGGTCATACAGGTGAAGATACCTATGGCAACATCCTACAAGCAGCAGCAGACGTTGGAACCCAGGTTAGAAGAATGCATGACCACGAAGCAACTCTTGAAGATTTATTTCTGGTAATTATGGAACGTTTAGGTCAGGACGTAAAGAGCACTGATGACCTACTTGGGGGGATTTAGATGACAGAAAACGAATCGGCTGGCGAAGAGCCATTTGAACCGGTTCATGGGAAGGTGGAAACCTATGGAGCAGAAACTCCAGTTACCGGACAAACAAAGATGCAAGCAGCATGGTCGGCAGACACCGGAGACGAAGAGACTTCTGCGAAGGTCGCATCGTCTCCACAGGGCCAAATTTTTGAACAAATTTACACACCCTGGGAAGGAACACTCAATCCAAGATGGATGAGAAACTGGGCTATATTGCGCCATCACATCCTTGGCATATTCAAGAAAGGTCACAGACCTTGGAATATTCCAACTAGGCTATTTATTTTCTTTGTGATCATTGCGTCGATGACAGATGTAGCACTCGCTCTGCTTTTCGGAATGATAGGCGAGCCTACGTTGTATGACATCTGGGGAGTTAACCGAGACAATTTGTATGGACACGTAATGGGCTTCTTTCCTAGGAACATTCTGTACTACCCTATTGTAGCAGCACTATTAGTCGGTGGAATAATTTCAGAGGACAGGTCCCATGGAACAAGCGCACTTTACTTTTCAAGACCCATAAATCGGTTCGATTACACAGCGATGAAATTCTTGTCTGTCTGCTTGATTTTACTATTCATCATCAATGGGACTTTGGCTGCTTACTACTTTGTCGACATCCTAGTAATGGGCAAAGGATGGGCTTGGATTATTGATACATTCCCGATGTTCTTAGCGGCGTTTGGATGCGGAATTATTCTCTCATTTACCTACACATCCATCGGATTGGCTCTATCTAGCATCTCTCGTGGTAGATTCTTCCCTGCTATTGGTCTAATTGCAATACTAATGGGGACTCGTTCGATTGCAGCAATAGTAGACGCATTATTCGAAAGGTCCCTGCTATACATCATTTCACCTTACGATTCTGTAGCTCATGTATGTCAAGCGCTTATTGGTACAGAGATGACCTATCAGCACCCTTGGGTATGGAGCCTTGTCTCGGTTGTAGTTATGAACGGGCTAGCGTTGTACTTGCTAGCAAATAGGGTATCCTCAATGGAGGTGACTAGAGAATGATGCCTGACATGACACAGCATGGAAAGGCTGAGACTGAACAGTGGACTCCGAAACAAAATGTCCCTGTTATTATGTTCGACAGGGTTTCCAAAACATATGGAAGAATCAATGCACTAAACTCGGTTTCTTTGGGAATTTCGGGCGGAGTAACAGGAATTTTAGGAATGAATGGAGCTGGAAAATCAACACTGTTCAAATTAATGATGGGTAAAGTAAAGCCTAGTTCTGGTGCAATCAGATTATTCGGCATAGATCCGTGGAAAAATCCAGCACCTTATTCGCGTGTTGGCTTTGTTCCAGAGCACGAAAAAATGTATGACTGGATGACAGCATTTGATTTCATTGTAACCTTTTCAAGACTTCATGGCTTAACAAGAAAAGAAGCCGAAAAAGAAGCAACTAGAGTTCTCACATTCGTATCACTCGCAGATGTAATGCACAAAAGAATAGGCCAGTTTTCTAAAGGAATGAGACAGAGAGTGAAAATCGCTCACGCACTGGTTAATGACCCGGAATTGATCATCTTGGATGAACCATTGCAAGGATGTGACCCACTAGCCAGAACCACGATAATGAACGTGATTAAGGAATTAGGAGCGATGGGAAGAACTGTTTTAGTTTCAAGCCACATACTTAACGAAATTGAGAGGATAACAGAGCAAATTGTAATCCTTCACCAAGGTAGGGTTCTTGCACTCGGTAACTCACATGCTATTCGAGAGATGCTGGACCAGCACCCACACAAAATCTCTCTAGAGTGTGACGACCCTCGTGAATTAGCAAAGAGCGTGATTAAGATTGACGAGGTCACAGGCATGTCATTTGCCGAAGAAGGAAAACTCCTTATTGAAACAAATCACCTTGGAGAAGTACACAAACAATTACCCAAGACAATTATCGAAAGCGGTAGAAAAGTTACCTCAATCGACAATCCAAACGATGACTTACAATCTATCTTGATGTACCTTACAGGAGGTTCTTCATGAGCAATCGTATGGATACAATCTGGTCGCAATTGGACAGAAAGTCGACCGCAATTGCAGAGTTTACCCTTAGACAATACCGGACAAGAATCTCAACATGGGTTGTTATGATTGCATCTGTAGTGGCACTACTGCTCATACTTCTATTCTACATCGAAGCGATGAATACTGAAATTGAAGCGATCGACAACGATGGAGATTCTTTCGATAATGACGGAGATGGTTATCCAAACGGGCAAGAAAAATTGCTTGGAACGAATCCGGATTCACCCGATGATTTCCCTATTGGTGTTGAACCAGACCCCCCTGAAAAATGGATCAATGAAGACGACATTGATTGGGATTCATTACAAGATGGAACAAATTACGTTGGGGCGGATGACGACGGCGACTGCTTGGAATATTATGATACATCAAGCCAAAGAGATACCAACGATAACGGAATCGAATGTGATATTATAGTCAACGTAGACTCATTCAATTCAACGATATCGGTGATTTCGGACTCTGGTGTGGACGAGGACCCGGATGAAGACAAATACGGCAAGGAAGCAGGCCATAGAGCCTTCATACTAGGTATTGGAAAGTTTGGAATCGTCTACCTTCTAGGAATTTTCTTACCACTCTTCCTTGCTACCGGATTGATTAGAGAAGAAATGTCTGAAGGAACCATACACTACATGCTCGCCAAACCTATTGCAAGAGGCGAGGTCCTTCTATACAGGATGCTGGGATATATCGGAATCACGTGGCCATTCATTCTCGCAGTCTGTATAGGATTATGCCTAATCACAGGATTCACAGGTCCAAGCGACTCGCTGTTTAGATGGCAGGATGTACCCGTTTGGATGTCGATTGCTTGGGCTGCTATGCTTGTTTCTCTAGTATATGGGACAATCTTTTGTGGGTTTGGAATAGTTTGGAAAAATGGCGTAATTCTTGCAATAATCTTCTCTGCTTGGGAATTAGGAATGGCATTTGTAACAATACTAACTGGTGGAGATTCATCTATTCGCTACATGTCAGTTATTGGATGGGGGATGATTATTGTCGACGCCGGAGCTGCAGTCGGATGGCCTGACAATTGGCAATTGATAGAAATCGGTCTTTGGGGCGGAGGACATGGAGAAGAAAATTGGTTAGGAGAAGTTGCATTCATCCCGCTCCCTGGTGCAGAGCCCTTGAGTGTATTCAGCGGAAGTCCAAACCTTGGTGTTAGCAACTGGTTAGCATTTGTAATTTCAACGATAGTTCTGGTTTTCCAAGGAATCATGGCATGGTTCATTGGGCAAACAATATTCAAAGGAAAGGAAGTGAATTAATGAGTGACTCTCAAAGATTCACTGGAGACTTATCGAGTCTATGGAAGTTACAGAACTTGCCTCCAATACACCACCTAACGTGGGACTGGTGGTGGTGGTTGGTAATGTTGGATGACGAGGGAGGCAACCCTGCTGGCAAGCAACTGATGGTTCTATGGTCGACGAAAGACAACCCCTTAGTCGAAGTAAACGGACATCCATGGAAACCTGTCGGGAGACCAGGATTCGATGATGATGGCGGTATTGCTATGGACGGCATGGTCGCCGCCTGGTGGTATGATGGAAAGGAATTGATAGAACCGCTTGTTTTGGAAGAAGGGCGGATTCTGGTTGTTTCTGAGAACCACCCGAAATGGCCATATTCCAAAGGCGGAATTGTTGCATCACATACTGAAAGTGAATTTTCAATGGGACTGAATCCCAGTGAAGATGAGTTTTGGTTAATTTTGGAAACTGAACATGGTAAATTTGACCTTAGAATGACCCCTTGGAATAATGCGATGTCCAGCATGAAAGTTGCCCAAGCCGAATATGGTCTAGGCATGGGCTATGGCATTTCCAGACTTCATGGCGCACTTTGCTCTGGAACAATTGATGGTAGTGAAGTAAACGGTTCAGCATATTTTCAGAAGGTGTGTGTCCAAGCACCATCGCCACCATGGTTTTGGGGAATGCTGCACTTGGATGATGGATCATACATCGATTGGTTTGTACCCCACGTTTCTCCAACACTGACAGCCAAAGATTCGCGACATTGGAAAAGAAGGGACATTACACACTATCCTCTTTCCATGGGTGGCTTGTTTCATGATGTGTCGAGGCAGAGAAGTGAAAAATTCAGTGAAGTGAGAGTGGAAAGGACATGTAACGAGCATGGTTTACCAACTTTTCACGTCCACATGTGGAACGGTGTAACAGAAATCAGAATCGAAGCAAAATCTGTTACTAGAGCACATTGGACTTTCGACCAGCCCACTCGTGGTGGAATGAAATCTCACCTTACTTACAACGAGTATCCACTTGAGGTCACAAAACTCGAAATTGATGATGAACAAGGGGTGAGAACCCGCGAGGATTGGGGAAGTATCCGAGGTAATGCAGAACACTCATGGGGACTACTTCATTGATAAAATCGCCACAAGGTTCATGACTGTCTAGGTACGGATAGTAATTAGGAGAGGTAAATATGTCCGATGAGGAAGTTACATCTGAGACTACCGAAGAAACCACAGTCAGCACTGAAACCGAGGCACCTACAGAGGCTGTTTCAACCAATGGCTCACTAAGAGAAAAATTCCGTTTAACAGGGGATGAAGAAATACTGAAGGATGTCAAGCCATCCTTTTTCGCATTTATTCCGATGTATTTTGTTGCATTGATTATACTTGGTGCTCACTTGTTATTTGGAATCGACTGGGATGCAAGCAGCGATGACAACATGCTAGTCAAGACCATGATTTTCTTGCTTGAAATTTCTGATATCGGTGAAATTGGATTCGTTATAGTCATGCTTGGTGTAACATGGTTCAACAGAATGTTGAATGGTTCAACTAGCGGAAAGTGGACTACAATTTTCCTATTGATTGTTGCATTCACCCCACCAGTACTACGTTTGGATGATTTCATCGCTTGGATAATGGGCAAAGATGCAGGATTTATCCCACTGGATGAGTTTAGTTACTCACTCTTCGGCATATTCTGGGCAGCGTTGTTTACCCTATTCACCGTATTCTATCAGAGAAGTTTCCACTACGCAATTACAAACCACAGAGTGATTTTCACACAGCATCTCATTATTCCTGGCGATGGCAGAAGAATCCTTTTCGATAACATCAATGAGGTCCGAACTCAGAGAACTATGATGGGCGCAATGTTTGGATACAACACAATCATCTGTGACACTGGGAGCCAACTAGGAATTGGAGAAGATGCTATGTCTGTATCTGTTGGAAGTGCTGCTAGCAACACAACGACTGATGTTGGTGCCGATAGCCAAGTTACAAAGAGCCCACTAAGGAAATTGTTTGCGTTTGTGACTTACCAGAGAACTCGCAAGATCGACCTTCCAGACCCAAGATTCTCTTTCTTTTGTATCACCAATTGGAAATCAATTGAGCAATTGTTGAATGAGATGCACCAAAGGCACAGCCAATCTGGACAGTTGAAAGATTTGAAAGAGCAATTGACTGAACTTCATGATTGACACATAGGTTTCAAAAACCTGTTTAGTAAGCCAGCGTCATGAGCGACCTCATCCAGCAGGCTGGCATGGCCCTTTCAAGTGGACAATTTACTGAAGCAATGGAACTCTTTGACCAAGCGAGAGAGGCAGAACCTGACAACGCTGTTGCCCACTACGGATGGGCAGAAGCAGCATTCATGCGCCTTTCCATGGATATGGAAGAAGATGTCCCAGCTGGAAAAATCATGCAGGTTTACAAGAAGGCTATGCAACTGGATGAAGAAAATCTAGAGTACGTTGCTTCCTTCGCAAACTTCTGTCTGGACTGTGGAAGAATCCCTATGGCAATCAAAGAATATCAGCGTCTTGAGAAGATGGCTGATCTCAATGAAATTCCAGTCGAGGACACACTATTCGATGCCAGCCGACTAATCGTTGATGCGATTGAGAGAGTTGGACAAGGTAGAGACAACCCAATGATTCAACCGTGGCTTAGGCAAGCTTTGGTTTGGGCTGTTGGTGGCCTCGGCTACTCAGCAGAAGATGCTGCAGCAGTCCTATCCTCTGATGAGTGAGGTGTAGTATGATGGGGAAGGCGCGAATCGCCTTCCGTTTTGGCCACTATGGTGATTGTTTTCATGGCAGCCAAGTGCAACCTGATGTCCCTACAGTACAGGGAACTTTCATGCATGTTTTCAAGAAGAAGTTGAAGTGGACAAATGAAAGAATGCCTGTTGCATTCTCAAGTCGTACTGATTCTGGAGTTCATGTTAGATTGAATGGTGGATTCATCGACATCGACCAAGAACGCTGGGACGCAATGAAGGATAAAGGATTCATGAAAGCTGTTGGGCATCAAATTCCTGAAAGTATCTGTTTAGTAGATGCACGTCAAGTCTCAGATGACTGGTCTCCACGCAGAGCACTCTACCGAACTTATCGCTACAGAATGGAGTGTATGGAGGGTTGGATTGAACCCGAATTGGATGAATTCACTGAATTGTGTTCTCTATTTGTCGGAAAACACAACTGGGCAAATTTCTGCAGAAGAGAACCTGGTCGGACAACAACAAGAGTAGTAGAAGCATGCAAGCCTTGGGTAAATGACGGCCGAATAATCGGGTTCGAAATTGTGGGCGAAGCATTCGTTTGGAATCAGGTGAGAAGAATTGCAAATGCAATGTTAGCAGTTGTAACCGGCTACAGAACCGTTGAGAGAGTTATTGAGGCAAGAGATACACCTGAAATCGAAATTGACCTTGGACTGGCAGACCCTGATTGGCTGATTTTATGGTCGGTGAGTTGGGATGGAATTCCTGATATAGAAACTGAAGAACCAATGATACCTAAACCCGACCATTCAAGCAAAAGGTGGCAGGAAATCTGCCGACAGCAACAGAAGGACATCTTGATCAGACAGTTTGACCTTATTCAAGGGAAATACTGACTCTGTCACCGTCATCCACCGAACATGATTCGCGTAAAAAGACTCCTGCTATGACCTCAACAACGTCTTCATGACGGGTTAGGTCCGGAATAAGTATGGCACAGTTGTGCGTATCATCGTTGACTAGAAATTTTCCCAAAAAAGCGGTTGCTCCACCAAAGGATACTCCGTCTCTGTCGAACCCCTTGATGCGGTGCGCAGTTATATCGCTACTTTCTCCCTCTTCAAGACCGGCAGAAACACGTAATTTCTTGTATTCCTTTAAGGAATCACCCTCGACGTGAACATTTAATGTCCCTGGCCAGGCGCTGCGACCAATGATAGTCTTGAATTGCTCTTGGTAGTGGTGTTGGGACATGAAGATGTGAGCTCGGCCAAGCCCTGAAGACACTTTACCTTCAATCCGCATCGGTCTTCGCACATACCTCTCACTCATCACTGTTTGTAACCGAGCAAAACAACATGTACATCAACCACTTAGCCGATTACATGGCCGGAGACTTATCTTGGATGGAGGAAAGATATTCGCATCTAAAAGAGCAATCATTACTATGGCAACCACCAACTCTGGAGAGTGCTAACACCCCGAGGTGTACGATGGACGGAAAGCCAACAATCATGCTATCCGCAAACAATTACCTCAATCTGACAACCCATCCAAAAGTTGTCGAGGCATCTATCGCTGCGACAAGAAAATACGGCGCGGGAAGTGGTTCGGTTAGAGCAATCGCAGGTACAATGGATATCCACCTTGAGGCTGAACGAAAAGTAGCTGAATTCAAAGGCGTTGAATCCGCGTTAATTTACTCCGCAGGTTACACTGTGAACGTGGGATTGATTCCTTCTCTAGTTCAAGGAAAGCAGGACATTATCATCTCGGATGAGTTAAATCACGGCTCAATCATCGATGGAGTTAGGCTAACCAAAGCAAAGAGAGCTGTGTTCCCTCACAACGACATGGGCGCCCTAGAACAGGTGCTTAAGGAAAATGATGACTCAGATAGGAAACTGATTATCGTCGACGGAGTATTTTCCATGGATGGAGATATCTGCCCGCTTGATGAGTTGACTGCCTTGGCGGAAGAACACAATGCGATGGTAATGGTTGACGACTGTCACGGGGAAGGTGTCCTTGGGGATGGAGGAAGAGGTATCGTTGACCACTTCAAACTACAAGGCAGAGTTGACTTTGAGGGTGGTTCCTTCTCTAAGGCATTAGGCGTTCAAGGCGGAATTCTTGCTGGCAAGGAAATCGTGCGAAATCATGCGCTTAACCACTCTAGATCTTGGCTGCTTTCTGGTTCCCAGCCACCCGGAGTTGCAGCTGCACAAAAAGCAGCGATTGAGGTACTGATGGATGAACCAGAACACCATGCTAGACTCTGGGAAAATACAGAATATTTCAGAAGCGAAATGCAGTCTCTAGGATTCGACACGGGTGTTTCTACAACACCGATTATTCCAGTCATGTGTGGCGAATCATCGGTTGCCAAAGGACTGTCATCTGAGATGTTGAAGCAAGGGGTAATGGCTGGAGCCATCGTATTCCCAATGGTTGCAAGAGACAAGGCTCGAGTTCGAACACAAATGTCTGCAGG
>WTIV01000039.1 GCA_011525095.1 Methanobacteriota archaeon | reverse complement strand
ATCATGGTGGGTTCTGGTCCCGCCGACCTCGGTTCGAATCCGAGAGAGACTATCCAACTCACAACTCTACATAGTGGATAGTCTCTCTGGAACAGTAGTTTGGATTCAGAATGTAACTTTCAAACTACAAGGTCCGAGAGAGACCATCCATTTCACCATACAAGAATAATTTCTTATCAAATCGTCAAAGAGGCATAGGTGGTGAACAAGGTTGGTATTGCTGAACATATGGTCGCTTGGTCACTTCATTCAATGGACGTTTGTGGGTCGATTTCTATTCAGGAATTGGTGGATTTTCTTCGCCTTATCAATTGGTTGGGAAATTCTAGAGCTATACCTACCATTTGAATTCGTGAAGGAAACTTGGGACAACAAAATATCCGACCTTGTGGTTAACACAATTGGATTCGCAATCGGAATTCGACTACGCTGTGACACGCAGGAATTGTAACTCAGAAACTAGAGATTACTCTGCCGTTCCGGTGAGGGTTTCGCCTCTCAATGCCTCTGTTTCACCGTCTCGAATCTCAACTTGCAAATTGCATGAACTTTCACAGTAGTTCGTTTCAACCTCTCCGATGGTTATTGTCTCTCCAGCTTCCCATTGACTGTCCTCGCCACCATCGTTACTAACGGAGTAGTAGCACTTTGGACCATCAACATCACTACCATCTCCTGAAGATGAATATTCACACACTTCCATACTGTAACCGTCCACTGTTAACTCTACTTGGACCTCTGAAGGGAATTCGATATCTTCGCCCATTGTCATAGTTACTACAACAAGTTGGTCGTTGTCACTAGAAGTTACTGCGTCAGGGTGGTCATCCATTTCAAATCCATACATGTCAAGCCCTACACTGTCATCATTCTCATCATCGGAGGCGTCCGAATCAGAATCGTCATCGTCTAAACATCCGGCCAACCCCATTGCAAGCATCATTAGAAAAATCAACATGGACCTTACTTTCATAATTCTAGCACATCTCATACCTTCATATTGATTTCCTAAAGTTCCTGTGAGGAATTATGGATTTCACTCGAAGTCATCTCTACGGGTTCTGATCAGCGCAAGGAACACGAGAAGAACGACCACTAGAGCAACGATTTGAACATTCGTTGAAGATAGCATTGAGGCTTCATCGTCGGTTGAAACCTTACCGCTACCTCCACTGTCTGAACACTTCTTGCCATCTCCTTCAGTGGTGAATGAAACGCTTTGCGTTGCAGTATTTCCTGATGGGTCAGTTGCGGTTATTTCACCCTCATGGTCACCTACACAGAGAGCATATGAGACCTCGTGGTTCTTTCCGAAATCTGTTTCATCATCTGAGTTTCCTAGGATTATTTCTCCAAATGTATCCTCATCAGTGAACCAGGAAACGACTGTCAATCCAGTATCATCAGTTGTAGTTCTGATGTTGAGGATTTGAGGAGCAGTGGTGTCAACATCTGCAGATGTCATGACCATTATTTGCTCAGTAATGTCACCTGAAGCGGTCATGACACAGGTGTAATTTGTGGCTGCAGTTAGGCCAGTTACTTCCAACTGGTGAGAGATTGTCAGTGTATCTGAGGACTCAGTAATTGCTTCACCAGCATCTGCTGAACAGGATATTTCAGAGGTGGACTCTTTGGTTGTCGACCACGAAATAATTGCTGAAGAATCGGTTGCTGTAACCATGTTTGCAGCGTAAATCTGCTGAGAAATCTCCGGCATTTCAAACCCTGTAAGTTGTGCATATTCTCCTGCTGATACGTCGTATCCAGCCAAGATTGTCTCTTGCTGGTCATCGGTTCTAACGATATCGAGAACGTTAGGGTCATACTCTATTCCATCGTCTGTAGAAGCATCACTTCCTCCTCCAAGAGTCCAAGTCTTAGAGGTCTCATCGACATCTCTCCACTTTCCTGTTCCAAATCCATCCTGTGAACCAGATACGACTACGTAGCGATAGGATGCTACATCTGTACCGATTACGTCCTTTGAAACCGTGAATACGATTGAATTAGTATCTTTGTCACCCTCAACTTCAACTCCTCTAGAAGAGGTCGCTCCAGTATCTGATTGAACAGAGTAAACCGCACCCGGCTCGCCAGTTCCGCTGATTACTACCTCCCACGCCCAGTCTTGGTGAATCTCTGCATTGGCTCCCGGAAGCATGTCGGTTCTACCTGTTTCAGACTCGCCCTTATCGACGTATATCTGGATAATTTGATGTGAGAAACCATTGGATAGCGACCAATAATTGGTAATCTCTCCCATCTCGAATGTGAATCTAGCATTCCAATCAGATTGCTCAATTTTCACTCCACGAATATCGAATAAATCCATTCCGCCACCGAAATCACTAGCGGTTGGTAGCGTGATTGTGCCATCTCCGTTACCGTCTCCCGAAGCATCGCTCATCTCGAGCAGTGTGACCCACTCCTCAAGTTCAGGAAGTACCATTTCAGCAGGAGCTGGTGGTGCTACCTCAAGGTCGGATTCAGATGATAAGTCGGCAACTACGACCTTGATTCTTGTAGAATAGCGCGGTGCTAAGCCGATCTCAGACCATGGAATTTGGAATTCGTATACGTCGTCGAATGCGCATCCACCGAGGTTTGAATTCACTGGACTTGCCCACACCTCAGAGGAACCTATTACGCCTTTTGCAGACAGTGCAGTCCACTTAGAGCGACCATCATCTCTTAATTCATCGAAGTCAAATCTGATTAGGTTCTTTGCAGGGAATCCTAGGATTTCTCCACCAATCGCAGTTCTGAAGTTGGTTTCTGCTTCGTTGAAGTTTACTGCATTTGGTTGCATGAAGTAAATCTCCACAGCCTTGTCACTTACCGATTCATCGTCAGCAACATCAACTCTGACGTAGACATTGTTTGAATCATAGCCAAGATGGAAAGATTCGATGTCAAGCCCGGTACCTGTTACTGAATCCGCATCGTATCGTGCTGCTCCATCCCATTCACCGGGCAGTGCTTTCCCATCGATCATCGGCTCGATTGTGCCACCATATGGCTCATCGGGACTGCTTGGATTGGTCCAAAGGTCTTGCAAGTATGGTGGTAATTCTAGTTCAATAGCACGATAAATATTGGAGAGATGTACCTTGAATAGAACATCCCAATTCTCGTCGTAGCCACTGTCTTGGTCTAGTCCATACCACCAGAACCAATCGCTTCCCTCTGCGATGTACAGGCTTTCCCATGCAGC
>WTIV01000043.1:5969-13292 GCA_011525095.1 Methanobacteriota archaeon | reverse complement strand
GCGGAGAACAGTGTTTGGATATGGGATTGGGTGATTGCGACGAACAGTCAAACGCATTCATGAGCATAATGAGAGTAAAAGGCGTTCCTACATGGTACGTATTCGGTGCATTAGCCGACCCTGAATTTACAGAGTGGGAAGGGCATGCATGGGCATATATCATGCTTCCAATGTCCGAAGAATGGTGTGAAGATAACGATGTAATCTTGAATGATTGCTACATTGAGGGAGCTGTCGATGTTGTCAATCGCAAGTGGCTCGTACATACACCAACCGCTTACATTGACTGGATAGAACCTCACAGCACAGGAGGGCAAATTACAGATGGTTACTACTATGGAGGCAGCAAATCTGGTATCGATAGATTACGCTCATTCTACACAGAAGGCTACGACATATCAGGCGGCACTTGGGACAATAAGTGGGTAGGTGAGAATTTAGCATGAGGATTATCATAGGCGGCGGAGGTCGTGTCGGTACAGGTTTAGCGCGAGCACTCCGTAGCGAAGCAAAGGATGTTGTTCTCGTCGACAATAATGCTAGAGCAGTAAAAAATTCCCAAGGCATGGATATTCTTGTTCTCCACGGCGACATTACTCAGAGAGAGAAATTTATCGAAGCGGGAATTGAAACCGCACAAGTTTATGTCGCTGCAACAAATTCAGATGAAAGAAATATCTTGTCTTGCGCACTAGCAAAACACGTCCACAAGGAGGCTACAAAGGGCAAGGGAACCCTCATGACAATTTGTAGGGTTAGGAATCCTATGTTCCTTGAGGAACACAAATCTGGTAAATTATCCAAATGGGCAGGGGTCGACCATGTAGTTCATCCAGTTGATGGTGCTATTGAAAGACTGATGTCTGGATTAAGATCCTCATCGCTAACCGAGGTAATCCCATTTGAAGCGGATGCTTTCATTGTAGAGTTGGAAGTACAATCCGAAGCCGGTGCTGTAGTTCATCGCACCCTACGAGATTCAGGAAACAAAGTCGAAGGTGGCATGCCACTCATTGTTGGACTAAAGCGAGACGGTGAGCCTGGAAGGGTGCCTGTTGCTGATGACCAAATTTTACCTAAAGATAAGTTGGCAATTGCCACTGCTGGTGAAGCTTCTTTCAATCGCATTTTGCGAATTTTCGGACATGAACAGGTAGATTTTCCGGACAAACCAAGAGTTGCAATTTTTGGAGCAGGATTGGTTGGAACAAGATTAGCAAAGGCTTGGTTAGACTCTAATGCATTCGTTACTGTTGTTGAAAGAGATCTAGAAAAGGCTAACACACTCTCAGGTTCTGATTTAGGAAACCGAAAGGGAATCGAAATAATTCACGGTGACCATTTGGACAAAGATTTGTTGTCCGAGATTGAAATTTCTTCTTTCGATTTAGCCATATCAGCCCTAGACAATGACCACGCTTCGATAGCTGCAGTATTGTTAGCCAGTGACATGGGAGTAGAAAGAACTGGTCTGATTCTATACGATGCAGACCTAGTAAATGTTGTTCGCCGGATGGGAATAACATTCTCCGTCGATAGGAAGAGGGTTGCAATCGATACGATACTCGCAAAGATTCACTCCGAACTCCCGGGGCCATATGCAGTTTTATCCAGCGTACCTGATGTGATTGGAATTTGTCTCCCTGTCTTACCAGAAGTCAAATTTGCTGGAAAAACAATTGCTGATGCTGGACTACCTGAATGGTGTAAAGTCGCATTTATACAGAGAAAAAATATTCACGAAGATTGGGAAACTATGCGCCCTTCCTCCTCAAAATCTCTACTCGAAGGAGACAGACTCACAATCTTCTTACCTCCTGATAGGGTTGATGACCTAGAGAGAAAATTCAAGGTGTGAGAGTAAAATGCGTCGAGATGTTTTGTCTCTGATCGTCGGATGGACGATGGTCGCAATGCTGATTCCTCTTTCATTCAGTTTTCTTGTAACATGGTTGTTAGATGGGCTAAATACTGCCGCTGTTGCTTTCCTAATTCCGTTGTTATTCTCTGGCTTGATTGGAGTAGCCATGTTGAGTATTGGTGTTAGGTCAGACACTACTGAAAGGTTGAGAGATAGAGAAGCATTTGCTGCAGTGGCCCTTGCTTGGCCAGTTGCTGTATTGGTTGGAAGTCTGCCATTTTGGCTTGGAGGTGTATTTCATGGACCATTTACTGACGGTTCAACTATGGCTGATATTGCTAGAGGTTTCGTAAATTCTTGGTTTGAATCAATGTCAGGCTTTACAACAACAGGTGCAACTGTTATCGAGCACTCGATGAGCCCGAATTGTATTCCAGGAACTACTCCTGATTGTATAAATGCCCAACCCAAGGGTATTCTGATTTGGCGGTCATTAACTCAGTGGCTTGGCGGCATGGGAATAATCATGCTTGGACTAATGCTACTCTCTCGTGTATTGGGTGGGGGAATGGCGTTAGCAAGAGCAGAGTTAACTGGGCCTTCTCTCTCAAGATTACGTCCTAAGTTACAGGAAACAGCGCTCGCACTCTGGACGATATACATCATCCTGACAGCCGTAGAAATCATACTACTATGGTCGGTAGGAGGCATGACAATGTTCGATGCCTTCAATCATGGATTAACCACCATGCCATCTGGTGGATTTTCTACTCACGACGCATCGATAGCATACTATGATAGCTACATTGTCGAATCAATTATCATTTGTTTCATGTTCTTAGCAGGAGTCAACTTTACTCTGATTTGGCTTGCTTGGGAAAAGCAGTGGGACAAGGTATTCGCCGACCAAGAAGGAAGGAGTTACGTCTTAGTGATTGTTGCAACCGCTCTCTTTGTATTCTTAGCATTGATTTCTCAAGGAAGTAATCTTAGTGAGGGATTCTTTGATTCACTCTTCACAGTTGTTTCAATCGGAACTAGTACAGGATACACCAATTCTGATTACATGCTGTGGCCAGTCGTTACTCACATCTTCCTGTTCCTATTGATGATAGTCGGAGCTTGTGCAGGTTCAACCAGTGGTGGACTGAAGTTAATGCGAGTCAAACTTGGACTGAAGATTGCTTGGAGAGAAATCGGCAGAATAGTTCAACCAAAACGTGTAGTACAAATCCGTATGAATAACGAAGTTGTAGACAATGATAGGTTAGGTTTGATTGTAGGTATGCTCTTTGTTTGGACCGGACTTTTTGCTATCTCTTGTATCATTTTAGCAGTAACTATGCCTAACTCTGACTTTGAATCGGTAGTTGCAGTAGTCGCATCTGCTCTAGGAAACACAGGTCCTACATTGGGAGATTATGGTCCATCCAATACCTGGGCGTCAATGGGAACACCTTCTCTACTGATTACTTCGATTTTGATGTGGTTTGGAAGGCTGGAATTGATGACAGCATTGCTATTGTTACACCCTAGAACTTGGGCAAGAGAAGAAAGAGAAGCCCCAGATAGAGCATCTGTTAAGTTAATTCGTGAATTGTTTGAGAAAATGGAAGACAAATCAAATGAAAAGGATTAGAACAATTTCATTTGACCTGGATTCGATGAAGTCTCATCTTCGCTATCGGTTTCAACCTCATGAATATCTTCAACAATAGGAACTATGGATTCTGAATTCGATTTTTCTAATTCTTTAGCATACCTTTCCATCAATTCTTTTGTGCTACGGTGAGATACTGTCAAACCACAAATCGCAACATGCTCTTCAGGGGACAGACCTAATGCAATCGAAATTGAAAAGTCCTCACTATTTTCTGATTGAACTGCAACCAGAGAAGGAAGTAATTCCTCTCTAACCGCTTTCTTTGAACAACCGCATGTTTCTGACAAGCGATCAACAACAGAGCGTTTTACCCAAGCAGAACCACGACGCAAAAAATCAGGGTATTTGCAAAATATACGACCCTCTATTGGTTTTGGCGAAGTAACACTTGCTGACAACCCGGTTAGATTAGAGGACCAATACCAAGACCTGTGCGCAGTATTACGGAACCTTGTCGTCAATAGTCCATCAGCAAGGGAGAGTGACTTTGAACCTCTTCTTACAGCTTGATTGTCTGTGAAAACTACTCCATTATTCCATGATACCCAAGCGACTAGGTCATCCGGGCTTTTATCTAAGGAACGAGTAGATTGCATCGCTTTTTTCGCAGTTCTCGACCTGTAGAGTTGGTCTAATCCTGGGAAAATTTCGACTGTTGTATCTCTAACCCCTGTCTCTATATTTTCTCTAACCAACTCTTTTGTTAGATTTGATTCGATGAGAGAACACATAACCTGTAAATCTCTCACAAGTGCTCGCAAGTCACCAGGGTTGTTGTTTACCAATTCATCTAAAGCTCCAGGGTCTGCAGTGAAACCCTCTTCCTTTATGACTCTAAGAGCAATTCTTCTGAGTGCTTCATTTGACGCTCTTTCAAATCTAATGGGGATTAGATGCTTAGAAAACCTATCTCTAGCAGTCCTCCATGAAGAAGAAGTCCTACCCCATAATCCCATTTCATCATTGCATGCGAGAATGACTGGTTGTCTTGTTTCAGATAGAAGATTGAGTAATTCTGCTTTACCACCACTGTCGCCTTTCAGGGCCTTGGAATCATCTACATCCTCACCTGAAACAATGGTCTTAATCCTCTCTGAAGATATCTCCCGCAGACCACCTGATAGATGATCTACTTCATCTAGGAGAATTAGGGTACGCGGTGGTTTTTGTCCAGGAGTCATGAACAAGGAACCGTGTGTGGAGGCATGTGTTGCTGCCTTTCTTATTGCGCCAGCGTTCCTTGCATCGCTTGCGTTTAACTCGATTACCTGCCAACCCATATCTGCGGCAACGGCCCTTGCAACAGTTGTTTTCCCAACCCCTGGCGGACCAATTAGGAGTATTCCTGGTTTTTTCGGCCGACCATCCTTCCATTGGTCCAGCCATGCTCTGATTTTCTTTCTCTGAGCCTCATTACCTTCGAGTTGTCTTTCACTCATCGGACGGTGGCGTTCTGTCCAATCACTAGCCACCATGAAACTCTGTTTCACTAGGCCCCACTTGAACATTGAGTTTTTCAGAATGGTAATTCGTCAATGTTCAGTCGTATTTGTTCACGTGTGTCTCTATCTCTCAATGTAACAGTATTATCACTCAATGATTGGTTGTCTACAGTGATACAGAATGGAACACCGATTTCATCAGCCCTTGCATACCTTCTGCCGATTGATCCGCTTGCGTCATAGACCGAAAATACGCCTTTCTTGCCACACAGATTTCTATGAATGCTCTCCGCAAGTTCTTGCATACCATCTTTCTCTGAAAGAGGCAAAACAGCAACATCGATTGGCGCAATTATATTTGGAATGGAGAGCAAGGTGTAATCCTCACCTTCCTTTTTGGTTTCATTGTAACAATGGTCCAATACATGCCAAATGATTCGATCAATTCCAAATGCTGGCTCTACAACGTGGGGAACATACCATTCTCCAGTAACATTCGCTGTTGTTTGAACACGCTTGACGTGCTCAGGAAGAATTTCAACTGCTTGACCATCAATGCTTGTAATCATTGGGAAAGATGCGTCTGAATCCAAATTTTCGACAAATTCTTTCACTTTACCCGCTAGTGCTCTAAATGCAGGTCCCGCTTGTGCTCCATCGATTGTCCAGCCATCGACTTCGACTAATTTTGGTTCTTTGAATTTCCTCCAAGCACGTAATTTCTGGCCAGTAGCTTCCTCATGCGCAGTCAAATCATAGCAGCCTCTATGAGCAATACCAACACATTCAATCCAGCCGTAAGAACCTAAAATTTCTGCATCCCAGCAATCTTGTGCATAATGTGCCATTTCATTTGATTCGTGTTGCCTAAAGCGTAAGCCTTCAGGATTAATCCCAACAGATAGCAGGAAGTCCATGGTCCAGGCCATGAAATATCCAACAGTGGGATGTCGTATTACCCCTTCATCCACAGCCTGCTGAAATGTCATCTCAACTACTCCTTTGCCGTCTGCAATCAGAGTGACTGTATTTTTCCAAGATGAAAAATCGTGTTGAGGTGTTGCCTCAGGATCGATGAAATATTCCAATTCTGCCATGTTAAATTCTCTCAGCCTAATCATTCCTTGGCGAGGACTGATTTCGTTTCTGTATCCTCTACCTGTCTGAATTGCACCGAATGGCAGTCGCTCTCTGAAATGTCTGTAAATAGAAGTAAACGATGTGAACATACCTTGAGCAGTTTCAGGCCTTAGAAATCCTTGACGACCAGATTTACCTGCCCCTATTTTTGTATTGAACATTAAATTTTGAGCTTCTATCTTACCCCAATCTACAGCACCGCAAGATGGACAAGCAGGTTTGTGTTCCCCGATAGACGATTCCAGTTCATCCTTGGACAATGCATCTGCGTTTGACACTAGATGTTCGATTAATGTATCAGCACGGCTGGCCTCTCCACATTTATTGCAAGCGACCATAAAGTCACTAAATTCTCCAACGTGTCCTGATGCTTCCAATACGGCGTATGGCGTAATTGTAGGGCAAGATATCTCTACGATATTTCCTAGACTTTGCCAGTGGTCAATCCATGTTTGATTTACGCGATTTCTAAGCCTTCCTCCGACTGGACCAAAATCATACAAACCAGCATATCCGCCATGAATTTCAAAAGCTGGAAGGATAATTCCTCTGCGCTTTAGCATACCTGAGAGCCTTGCTAACCTCTCAGGACCGAACTCCTTCATGACCTGTGGGGGATGGAAGAAGTAAATGAGACCACCTCTTCAAAAAAAGAATAAAATGAGATTTACTACCCTAGAAAATTTTTCGGAATGTTTGGAATAAATGCGGTGCAGTGTACCTTTAAGCCTTAGATTTGACAATCCCAAGTGATTTTAGGCTTTAGGCAAACATTCATGACCTCATTACGCACGCTTTCCATTCACGGATAGTGGAGAAGATTATCATGGCAAATATCTCATATCTAGATAATCCTCTAACAACCGAGGAATTATATGAGAAATTATGTCAACCGGTTAGGAATTGGTTTAAGGACAAATTTCCTGATTTTACAAAGCCACAAAAGTTAGCAATTCCCTCCATTATGAACAAGGACCACCTGCTACTTTGCTCTCCAACTGGTTCGGGTAAAACACTAACTGCATTCTTGTCAATCATTGATGATTTAGTTAGGCATGCACTTGCAGGAACACTTGAAGAAAGGGTGTATTGCTTGTACATCTCACCCATCAAAGCACTTGCAAATGACATCCAAAAGAACTTGATAGGGCCGCTTGAGGAGATTGAGAAGAAATACCTTCCAGATAGAGCACAGGGTAAGATCAGAGTTGGATTGA
>WTIV01000043.1:0-5959 GCA_011525095.1 Methanobacteriota archaeon | reverse complement strand
TGGATTGAGGACCGGTGACACACCTCAATCTGAAAGACAGAAAATGTTGAGAAAACCTCCACACATCCTAATCACAACGCCAGAAAGTATGGCCATCGCAATTTCCTCTCCAAGATTCCAACCAATTGTTTCCAATGTCGAATGGATTATCATTGACGAAATGCACTCGCTGGTACCTACTAAGCGTGGTGTTCACCTAGCACTTACAATTTCACTACTAGACACAATTTTGGAGAGGCCTGTTCAGAGAATTGGCATTTCTGCAACTATGGAGCCACTAGAAACTGTAGCAGAATACTTGGTTGCTAGTGACGACAGAGAGAGTCGAAATGCGAACCAAACCGTGAAGATTGCAAAAATCAGTGGAGCCCGTGAACTCGACCTAGACATATTGCTATGTTCGCCCAAATTTAGCGACTTATCGGTAATGAAAGTATTAGAGATGAATGTCGAGATGGTTTCTGATTTGATCGGTGCCCACACAACAACTCTAGTCTTCGCAAATACTAGGAAAATGACTGAGACGCTTGTACAGAAACTACGGCCCTACCTTGGAGATCTTGTTGCGGGCCACCATGGTTCAATGGACAAGAGAATCAGACTGGATGTTGAAAGAAAACTCAAACTCGGTCACCTACGAGCAGTTGTAACATCTTCTTCGCTTGAAATGGGAATAGACATTGGTTCAGTCGACATGGTAATCCAGATTGGTTCACCGGGTGACATCGCAACCGCTCTGCAAAGAATCGGTAGAGCAGGTCACCATGTAGGAGGTATTCCACGTGCAAGATTCTTGCCAACCAGTGTCGATGACCTAATCGAGTTAGCTGCTCTCCAAGCTGCGATTCAAACAGGCGACATGGACATGCTTGATTTCCCGCAGAATTGTTTAGACGTTCTTGCGCAATTCTTGATTGGTTTGGTAATAATTAATGAAAGAGATATCGATGAAGCCTTTGAGGTTGTAACAAGCACGTGGTCGTACAGAAACTTAGGCTATGATGATTTCATCGAAGTCATCGATATGCTTGAGGAAGAAAGGAGAGTTTGGGTTGATTGGGAAGAGAACCTCTACGGAAAGAGAGGTTACTCGAGGATGATTTATTACACAAATATCGGTACAATCGCTCCAGATAATTCCTATCTCGTATTCAATGCTGAAGGTAGCATACTTGGACAATTGTCTTCCTCATTCGTTGCAAACTTACGAGGTGGAGATGTAATTTTACTCGGTGGTTCTACATACAGAGTATCCAACATTCAAGGCACGAGAGTGAATGTGACATCTGTAACAGGATACCGTCCAACTGTTCCATCTTGGAGTGGTGAAGCAAGGAGCCGTTCTAGGGAATTATCTAAGGCATTACTTGACTTGATTGGACACAGTGTAAACACGCTACGAAGACAAAATGACCCTAGGGTAATCTTGCGTGACGTGTATGGCTTGAGCGAAGGAGTCGCCAACACGATCGCTAGACACCTAGAAGAGCATACACTGGACTCATTCCAAGTTCCCGACCCTAACAGGCTAATCGTTGAACAGATTGTATCTGGAGGAATGCCAACTTACCTAATTACATCATGTAGAGGAAGAGGGTTCAATACAGCGCTTGGATACTTTATGGCAGGTCTTGCAGAGCAGGATGGTATTGCTGTCCTTGAATTATCATTTGACGAAAATGGACTTTTGATCAAAACCAGCCAGGAGGTTGACCCAGGAAAAATGTACGAATCTTTCCAATCCAACGACCATATGGAAGTCATTGAAAGATACATTGTGAATACTCAAATATTCGCAAAGCGGTTCAGAGAAATAGCTGGACGTTCACTGATCATACCAAAGAGAATCGGTGCTGAAGAAGTAAGTCCTCAGCAATTCCAGCAGAGGGCAGATGCATTGTTACAAAGACATCGATCAATCGAAGACTCTTTGCTAATCCGTGAAGCTAAATCAGAAATTATGTTTGGAGATATAGACATCAAATCTCTGAACCAATTCCTTCAGGCCAGTAAAGAATCTGAAGCTCGGATAGTTCACTCCAAAGTTCCAGTTCCTTCACGACTTGGTATGAGTCTCTACATGAGTACATTCGAGGACTTACTATCGATGAAGACTCGAGCATTCCTTGTCAAGGATATTGACCCAGAAATTCTGAAACGGTTGTTAGGTAATAGAAGTCTAGCAACAGAACTTACTGATGAGCAATTGAATGATTATTACTCAAATAAGGTGCCAAAACCAACCAACGCATCTGAATTATTGAGTCTGATGAGCAAGGGTGGTGGGCTTGACAGAAAGTGGGAAAACCCTCTCTACAAAGCAAAATTGGAGGGAATCGACCACAGTACAATCGAATCTTGGGTAAGAGAGTTAGCAAGTCAAGGTAAAATCACCAAACTGAGGGGCACAGGTTCACATGAATTAGATGACAAATGGTTTACTACCTACATGGCAGAAATTCACGGAACTCTAGGATGTATCGCCGAAGCAGGCGGTAAAGAAATGGAGGATATCAGAGACCTTTATACAAAGGGACTGACATACGAAGTTGCTACTGATTTTGATGGATTAAAGCCTACAAAGTGGCAAAAGATGACAATTACAGACGCTCATGAAGCATTACGTGTGAAGATAATCGAAATGTTGGGTAGTGAAGGTCCTGCAATGGGAGAGGATATTTTCGATAGATTGCCTTTCCCACAAGGGCAAATCGATTCGATTCTACACGAATTAGAGATGAGAAACGTGATCTCAGTTGGTTTCTATAAACAGACTGACGATGCTGAGTATATCCTAAAGGTCGATGAACACAGAATCACCGGTGGTGAAGAAGATGTTGTCGAGTATCGCTGGGTTCAGAACTTAGTAATGCAGAAGTCATTTGAGCAATATCAAGATGGTTTCACCGCCTTCGACCAACATATACTATTCCAGAAACAACAAGAGATGTTGTACAGAGTTGATGGCTTTAGATACGCTGATTGGAAGGATTTGCAATTAGACTCTGACGTAATAATGGGTCGATTATTACACAATAGAATCGGTTACACAACGAGGAAAAATCTACCAATGCTTCTTGGTCTTAAACCGGAACCTTGGCTGGGAGAAATGGAGAAATTAGTTTTGGAAAAGATACCCAAAGGAGAAAATCTGACTAGACAGGAAATTCTTGCAGACTTCCCCAAGGGTGAAGACCACAAGTCGCTGCAGAGGGATTTGAAAAATGCAATCAGTAACTTGGAGCGTCAACTATGTGTTGTAAAACAATTCGAGGACGTAAGTGGACGTAGGAGACGCTTATCTCTATTCCACAGGGTTGTGGACGTCTATGAGCCGATGGATTTCGAAGATGCTTTGGTTGACGTCATCAAGAGAATGGGTCCTGTCAAAGCCTTCACCCTCAGATATTATGTTTCAAGAAGCGTAGAGGAATTGGCAATCGCACTGAGAAACCTCGAGAATCAAGGCCGAGTTGCTAAGGTTATGGCTTTGGTTCCTGAGCCTGAAGCCTTCTATGTTATTCCAGAAGAAGTTTCGAAACTTAACACACAAAACCGAGAAGACAGGAAATTAAGAATCCTAACCCAATCTGACCCTTACGTTTCGAGATTTATCTGGGAAGTTAGATCTGTACTCGACAGAGGATGGTACCTACCTGTCTTCAAGGGAGTAGACCCCATTGGAAAAGTCCTCATGTTCAAGATTAACGATTATCTTGAAATTAAGGATATGCACATACCATATGCCTACCTCGATGAGTTCTGTAGTGCGTTTGAAAAATTACTCGACAATCATTCTGACCAACTCGTAGATGTTGCAGTGTTGTCGCAATTCAATGGCGTTCCTGTAACAGAATTGGAAGAAGACTCTCGCAATGCTTTGGAAGGAATTGGATTCAAATTAGCAGGCGAGAGAATGATTAGAGGTGGAGTCGTTGACCCACAACCAAGAGAAATTGCAGAACGTGCGTTATTCCACCGACATCACCTTCACCAAAATTCACGACTTGAAAACGAAATTCAAGCGCTTGACAGCGTCCAAGAAGTCAGAGATGATTTCGGACTAAGAGGCAGAGCAGAAGTCTATCGTGTAAGTCTCAAAAATATGGCCAGTGCAAACCAACTTCATCAAGGAATTAACCTCAGAGGACATCAAGTTTGGGCATCTTATGACCACTTTTCAACGCTTTTAGCAATTAGAGGGGAAGAGCCAAATGAAGAATTGTTAGATGTACTGGAGTTCTTTGAGAATCATAGCGATCCGAACCTGTTTATGGAGAGACACGCTATGAAGAGAGCTGCATTCAGGAAATTAATCCAGCCCCTTCTGCGCAGTGGACACATGGTTCAAGATTACAGGGGTGGATTTAGATCAGTGGCACCAAGAAGAGGTCTTGACCCAGTAATTCTGAGAAGAGAGTACCTTCGAAGGCTTGTTTCGGATTATCCTGTGATTACGCTGAAGCAATTTACAAGACTTGCAGGGACTCCTTTCAAACCCGAAGAACTGAAGGCTATATTGACGGAGTTCGAAGAAGATTCTACTTTGATAAAGGGATTCCTAATACAAGATCTGCACGAAGTCTGTTGGGGAAGAAAAGACCTACTCGATGAGGCAAAGAATGTTCCACCAATACGGGACTTTGTAATTCCACCATCTGACCCAATTGCTCCATACTTCTCAGAGGTTCTAAAGCAAAAATTCGGATTTGGTAGCGCATATCTTGTATTCAGAAATGCAGAACCTGTTGCAGCATTCAAGGCAAATACACGAGACAAGATAATCGATGTAACCGATTACGAAGGTTCAGAAAAAGGATGGAGAATTGTCAAAGAATTCGCATGGGAGCATCAAATGCCTTTGAAAACCGAACTAAGAATCGGCGGAAAGCGAATGAAGTGATTGCAATATTGAAAATATTTCAACAAACGCAGACAATATTCTATGGGCCTTTCTTGTGTTAGATTAAATAACAAGTTTCTGTGTCAATGGTCTGTGAACCACAAGGCTGTATCACTTGCTGTCCTATTTCTGATGGTGTCCTTGAGCCCGTTTGTCCAAACAACTTCGGCAAATGAAATCGAAGATATCGAGGTATTACAAACCGTTGTAAACCCTGTTAACAACCACACCTACCATCTTCTAAGTGCCTCATCATGGAGTGATGCTGCATCTGTTGCAAGGAGCTTGGGAGGATTCTTGGTAACAGTGGATGATGCTGATGAAGATGAGTGGCTTTTCGATACTTTCGCAGTAGACAACGGAACAACTCGACACCTCTGGATTGGATTGTCTGACCATCAAAGCGAGGGAGATTTCAGATGGCATGACGGTACACCATTCACTTACAGAAACTGGGGTGAGGGGCAACCTGGTGAAGGTGATGACGAAGACTATGTTCACATCACTGGAACCAATATGGGAACAATAGAACCTGCTACTTGGAATGATTTGGAAGACGACCCTCAATACTTCCCTGTTTACGGAGTAGTCGAAGTTGGAGAAGGTGCTGATTATGCTCTACGATTCGATGGAGACGATGACCACATAATCATCGATGACGAAGTTCCACAATTCACAGATTTGATTGAAATCGAGGCCTGGATTAATGTCGCAGATACTTCGGGAATTCAGTTTATCACAATGCTGGGCGATTATGGATGGGGACTTTACATCAACAATGGATACCTTGCATACTCGAATGAATACTCACTGTCGCAAAATCCTACCTCAAATATGTCAATTGAAGACGGCATCTGGACTCACGTTAGAGTTGTAGTCAACACCAGCACGGGAGGAGAATTTTTCGTAAATGAAGAGCCTGCTGGACTCATCGATGTAAATGATTCACAAATCCCTGCTGGTGATTTTGGATCAAATGATTGTTTCCAATCTGGAGAAGATTGTGATGAACTATACATTGGAAGGATGGGAGCAGGTTGTGATTGCAACTATTTC
>WTIV01000161.1 GCA_011525095.1 Methanobacteriota archaeon | reverse complement strand
TCGTACGAAGCATCTGATATCGATGGCGACCAATTAACGGTTAGTGAATCTTGGTCGTTAGATGGCGACTTACTCACCCTTACCCTGTCCGTATCTGACGACGATATGGCAAATTCCAACACTCTGAGTGATACAGTAATCATTGCAAATTCACTACCGACCCTCGCCTACAATGGCGAAGTGACTCAAACAGCATTGGTTGATTTGAGCCCACAAGTTGATTCTGATGACGCTAACGGCGATACTGTTACACTATCGTGGCAGTGGATGCGAAACGGATTCATGACCGATGAAACCGGTTCAACAATCTCAGCAAACAAATTGGGAGCTGGAGATATTTGGACTGCAATGGTAACTCCAAACGATGGAATTGACGATGGCCAGATACTATCCATTGACTTCTCAATATCAAACACTGCACCGGTTGCCGTAATTACTGCACCAGAGAAATTGGTCAAAGGGGCAATGGTTACGTTCTCTGCTACAGATTCAACCGACGTTGACGGTGCGGTTGTAACTGCAATATGGAGCATTGATGGTGCTGTGATGCACAATGGAATGACATTCACAACCACGATGACTAGTGCACTAAACTTGGAAGTCAAGGTAATCGATGACCTTGGAGCAAACGATGTTACCTCTCAGTCTTACATTGGAACAGCACCTCCTAGTGCAAGTAACGTCAACGCAAAATTGGACGGAAGCGATGTGGTAATTACATGGCAGGGTGATGCTGAAGACTGGGCAATTCTCCACAACGGAGAACAGATTGGCACGACAGCAGAACTGAAGTTCAGACATACTCCAACAATAGAAGGCCAGCATAATTACAGCGTTCTAGCAATAATGGATGGCCAGGTAATTCAGGACGATTCGGCAGGGGTCAGCACTTCAGTCGAGTTGACTACCAGTGTAGTTGCTGAAGCACCTGGTCCTAGTGAAACAGCAGGTCTAGTATTCAGCATTGTAATGCTGTTGATTGGACTGGTGGGAATTGGCCTCTCATTCATGCCTAGGAGGGATTGAATGAGATTCAAAATAGCAATTGTATTGCTATTGATGATTTTGTCAACTACAATCAGCACTGCAAATCCCGGTGGTAAGGGAGACGCAGTTCGCTCCAGAGACTGTGCAGGCTCCTGTCACGGCTCTTCTTCCACAAACGGCTCTTCTGGTGCGGAATTAGCGATTCAATTCCAGAGCGAAGTTTACGCTGGTCTGATTACTGAGATTGAAACTTCGGTCAGTTTTGCGGAAGTCAGTTCAAACAACATGGTTGGATTGACACTATTGATTAATTCTGATGGTGCTAAGGACCTTCCAGCAAATGATGGTTGGGAAATAATAACAGATCCAAATGGTGGTACTAACAATTATGTCGAAATTGTAGATTCATTCTCTTTGGAGAGCATGGTATCACAAAAATGGACTCTTAGAGCGCCATCTAACCCAGGCGACTACAGCTTGTATTTGGCAATCCAACATGGTTCACCTAATGGCGGAATTGCAATGACAGGCATTTCCTCTGTGCAATCCGTTACAGTTTCCGAAGTTCCTGAAAACTTACCTCGTCTAGCCGATGATTGGCAACCAGTAAACAGCAGATTATTGGGTGAGGAAACCGAGATTACCCTAGAGACTCTTAACACAGATTCAGTTGTTGTTGAGTTACAAAGTGGTGGAGAAATTATCAATCTAGAAGTTGTTGAAAACAAATTCACGATACCTGCTGCAGTTAATCCGGGCGTAGTGCAATGGAGAGTGATTTTAGATGGTGAAGGACCAACACAAACTTCTCCTTGGTTTAGATTGAGTGCAGTCGAGCCGGGCTGGGAAGTTGATGAGACTGCACTGTATTTGCAAGGGTTTGCACTACTGATTCTATTTGCGGGGTTGGTACTCGTTCAGAAACCGTCTTCATCTTCTGAAGTAGAAAACAAGTATGACAACACAGCCGAAGTAAATTCACAATTTGGAGCTATTCAAGAAGAATCACAAATCCAAACCAATGCTGTGAGACCGTTACCAGCAGGAGGTCTTCCAGAAGGTTGGACTATGGAACAGTGGGAATATTACGGTCATGAATATCAAGGGGGAATCCAATGATTTCCGCTGGTACCTTCCACGTAATTGCAACTGAATTAACAGTTGGCACCTTCGCACTATCAGGTGTTGCATTCCTCCTGTGCGCTTTGAATAAGGGTCCAAGTTCGAGAGAAGCCGTAGCTCACTGGGCTCTGCTCGGTGGGCTTATTGCAACACCATTTGCAATAATTAGCGGTGTAAATGCGATTAGCGGAGAGGGAATTGATAATCCAATGTTAGCAAACAAGTTGCTTCTATCAATGACTTCTGCTGGGTTAGCCATCGGCCTTCTTCTCCGAAAGATGTGGGGCTCTTCCGTTGACTTACGACACTCTAGTGTTGGAATGATCTCTGTAGCCTTAATGCTAACAACTGCAGGAATCGGAGGAGAGTATTCTCGGGGAGAAACCCTTCTCCTATTCATTCCAAAAGATACCGTTATGCTATTTCCAATGTGGGCAAGCATTACGATTCTAGCACTTGGATTAGCGATTTTCGCTAAATCAGCCGTACAACATCGAAGTTGATGCAGGAGCAGAGCTTCCTTCAGCGCCTTCCATCATGCTCCTGATTTGTTCTTCCAACTGCTGCGCCTCTTCTAGGAGAGGTTCATGGTCTAAATCAGCAACCGGCATCATCTTGTTTAGTTGCTCAATAATCACTGCAGCAGCCCTTGCATCTGGGAAACGAGGGTCGGCTTCGACCATGATACTCATGATACTCCTGCCGCGGCTCGCTCCTTCACTAAGCATTGCACCGGTCATACCTTTGATTACGCCTTGTTCGAGTAATTTGATGTCCATTTCTTTGAGAAGTTCAGCCATCTTTGGAGTTGCTGCGACACCTAGTACATCGACTTCTTCTGTGTCTTCGTATTCAACCAAAGGCTCGTTTCCATTCAGACCACCTTTCATTCCCTTTCTTGCGAATGCATCTATTAGTACTCCGACAGCCGCCTTTTGTTCCCTCGACCATTCGAATAGAGAACTAACGATTTCGTTTACTAGAGGGTCAGGCACAATCATTTCGCTCATCAAGAGCAGAACTTTGTCGCATACGCCTTCGATTTTGCAAATCGGCTCACCTGCATAGGCACGGATTGGTGGAAGGGGCACACCATCTTGAACCAAACAAATTGCAGGCAATTTTGGATGAGCGACTCCTC